>JAFGGF010000058.1 GCA_016930735.1 Prolixibacteraceae bacterium | reverse complement strand
GAAGGTTTGGTTAACGAGCTCAATAAAATTTACAGTCTGAATGAATAAATGGAATAGAATATAATAATCGATGAAAAAGGGGTATCTGTTTGAAATCAGGATCCCCTTCATCTGTAATATAAAACACGAAATCGCTAAGCGGTTCTTAATCGTTTAGCGAGTTGTCGAATAAAGTTTTGGAATGAACCAAAAATTAAAACCGGCTTCACGGCTTTCTGTCGTTTTTATTCTCGTGGTTGTGCTATCGGGAAGCATATTAACGTGGTTCAGTATTAATAATATTTCGAACCAGAAAGTACTAACCGAGAAACGAATTCAGGAGGAGCAGCGTGAGCTTACTGCGCGTTTTTCTGATGTTCTTCAAAAACAAATTGAAAATGTTACTGCCGGGTTTTCAAACGAAATTTCTTCGATTGATGTATTAAAAGATTCGCTTAATAAAAAGGCCGGTGAAAATGACTTTATCAGTCAGTCTTTTATTCTGAAAAACAATGGCGATTTTATTTATCCAAATTTTACAGGAATATCAGACAATATTATCAAACCAAAATTTTCCAGTCGATTTAAATCCACATTTAATGAAGGTGAAAAAGCTGAATTTGCTGAAAACAATCTGAAATCAGCCCGGGAAAAATATTTACAATGCCTGCAAATATCTACTGCAAAAATCGATTCGGTAAAAGCATTAAATGCTGTAGGACGCGTTTCAATAAAATTAAAAGAATATGAGAATGCAATTCAGCAGTATAATTCAATTTGCCTGAACTATTCCGATATTTCAGATGAAAATGGCGTTCCATATATTTATTATGCAGTGCCCCAGCTATTGAAAATTACAAATGCCGGTAATTTAGTGAAGCAACTGCCCGTATTTGAATCTGTTTTTGAAAAAATGGAAAAGGGTGAAATTTTGTTGAATTTCAACACAAAAGACTGGTTAACTCAATCAGTAAAATCACTACAGGAAATCGCAGTAAACAATCCCGGAGAACTTGATAATGTAAAGTCACTTGAAAGGCATATTTTGCAACAACTCCAATTTGTCGAAGAATACCGAAGTGCATTATCGGAGTTATTAAAAAAAGGAAGTTTGGACCAGTTTTTAAATGCAGGCAACGATTATAAAGTTGTTCGTTCCTTTTCCGGAAACAGTCAGAAATTACTTCTAATAAATACAAACTTCACAAATCCGGCAGGCTTTTTAATTGATAGTGAAAAATTGTTTGAAACCCTTAATAAAACAGAACTTCAATTGGGTTTTGAATTTGATTATATAATAGAATTTGTATCCGGTTATCATTCAAATTCAGCGGGTCAAAATCTTATTTATACTTCACAGCTGAATCCCTGGTTTCCGGGGCAAATGTTACAAATAAAACCTGCCAACGAAAACCTGATAAAAGATTTAGTGCAACGGCGTAGCTGGATTTATGGCATTTCAACGCTTTTACTTTTGGTGGCCATGGTGTTGGGAGTGGTTTTAATTGTACGCGATATTTTGCGCGAAAAACATTTGGCAAGGTTGCAGTCTGATTTTATTTCGAATGTTACCCACGAGCTAAAAACGCCTCTAACTTCTATTTCTATGTTTGCTGAATCAATGTTATTAAAACGGGTGAAAAAAGATTCGGATAAAGATGAATATCTATCCATCATTTTAAAAGAAAGCGAGCGCTTGAAAAGAATGATAAATAACATTCTGGAGTTTTCGAAATTGGAAAAAGGAAAATCAGAATATCATTTTGCTCCTACAAATTTGGCTTCACTTGTAACTATGGCAATTCATGAATTTGATTACTGGTTCGAAAAAGAAGGATTTGAAGTGGTTTCGGAACTCGATAATCAAATTGAAGCAAAAGTAGATCCTGAAAAAATGAAACAGGTTTTTGAAAATTTGCTGAACAATGCCATTAAATATTCAACCTTAACTAAAAAAATTACTACACGGTTATATTTAAATACAAACTACATTCATATCGAATTTGAAGACAGTGGAATTGGAATTTCTGAAAAAGAACAGGCACACATTTTTGAGAAATTTTACCGCATAAATCACAAGGAAAGTGTTAGCGGAACAGGACTGGGATTAACCGTAGTGAAAGAAATTGTTGAAGCTCATAATGGAAAAATCGAGGTTTCCAGCGAAGTTGGGAAAGGAAGTAAATTTTCCATAATTTTAAATCAGCAAACAGAATAGGTGTGAAAAGTATATTAATTATAGAAGACGATGTAAGTATTCTTCGGGGATTAAAAGATAACCTGGAATATGAAGATTATTCCGTCCTGACTGAAACTGACGGGAGAAAAGGACTGGAAACAGCCAGGGAAAAGGATGCCGATTTGATTTTGCTCGATATCATGCTGCCCGGGATAAACGGATTTGAAATCTGCCGGAAGTTGAAAAAGGAAAAACCAGAGTTACCCATTATCATGATTACCGCCCGTAATTCTGAAATGGATAAAGTTTCGGGCCTTGATACCGGTGCGGATGATTACGTAACCAAACCATTCAGCATCCCCGAATTAATGGCCCGGATTCGTGCTGTTTTGAGGCGTTTTGCCGTATCTGAAAATGATCCTTCGGATGATTATCAGTTTGGAAATGTCAGACTTGATTTTAAAGAATACCGTGCGTTCAGAAGTGATAAGGAAATCCGGCTTTCGGCCAAAGAGTTCGAAATCATGAAATACTTTATCGCTCATGAAAGCGAGGCAGTCCACCGGCACGACTTGCTCAACGAAGTATGGGGATTTGAAGCCATGCCAACCACCCGCACGGTGGATAATTTTATTCTCGACCTCAGGAAAAAGCTGGAAGAAGATCCTTCTCGTCCAACACATTTTAAAGGAATCAGGGGGGTGGGATACAAGTTTGTTCCATAGGATTTCTCCGGCTCAGCTTAGAAACAAGGCAATGGAAACCCCGATAAAAGTTCCGATAATGTACCCTAATATTCCTGTTAAAATCCCCGGTGTAATCAGTTTTTTTTGTCCCAGAGAAGCCGCCATTGGTGCTGCCACCGAAGGCCCCATTATGTTTGCAGCCGACGATACAATTACTTCATAAACATCGAGTTTAAACAATCTGGCCAGTGCCAGCAGGAAAACAAAATGAAAAATCATAATGATCAGGTAAAAGGCAAGCACCGGCAGCCCGATGTTGAGAATATCACCCAGGTTGGTGGCTGCACCTATAACTGCCAGAAACATGTACATCATCCACAATCCGATAGAAAAAGCGGTGTATTCAAGCTTTTTTAATGATTTTGGAAAGAGATTGGCAGCTACAATCGAAAAAATGGTGATAATAAGTATGCTCAGATTTAATTCTGTGTGAAAAATTTTCTGAAAAAAAGGGGAAACCGCGGTTCCTGTCCCGGCAATTAATACTGCCACAAACAGCGAAACAGCAAACCGTTCGAGGGTTATTTCGTTTTGTTTTTCCATCTTGTCAGCCACCAGGTTTTGGCTGTCGGAATTATTTTTTGTTTTGCTGAAGAAGAAGGAAAGAAAACCCACTGACGGCACAAGAAAAAGAAGAAGGACATACAAATTAGCTGCAAAATTATCGATGGCAAGCGTGGCTGTAAAAAGCGGATTTGTACTGAAATTCAATATTTCGGCAGTGGTGACAAAGTTTACACTTCCGCCAATCAGGGTAGCAGCTATCACACCGGCGGTATTACCGCTTCCTTCACCCAGGTCGATAAAATGAAAGGCAAGAAAACACCCCAGAACAATTCCAATGGCGCCAATAATGTAGGCCAGCAACAATTTCCCGCTTTCGCGAACAATTTTTCCCAGGTTTGAACCAAACAACATTAACGGAATGGCAATAGGTATAAAAAAATCGAAAACAATGGAATAAACTGCCACTTTAACATCGGGGTCGGAGGCCACCGGTACAACGCCGCTCATGGATAACACCGACATGGAAATCATGGTCACCAGTATTCCTGAAACTTTCCCGAACCATTTTTTGTGTTCGGAATAAATTCCAAATGCGGCCGCACCGGTAATTATAATCAGTAAAATTAAATGGTTGTCGGGTGTAATTATTGAGTACATAGTTGAAACATACTTTTAAAAATCGCTTCGAATATATCTTCAATTTCTTTTTTCTCAAAAAATTGAAGGAGTTTAAAATGCAGCTTGCCACGACTTCTTCTTTCTCTTCTGAAAAAAACGCTTACAGTTAGTTCTTTGCAGCCCGGAGTATTACTTTGTTTTTTTATTTGCCCATTTACCTGACACGCTGAAACAGAAAAGCCGCTGAAGGATATTTTCAGCGGCTTTTTATAATTTTGATTTTGTTTTAAACTACATCAAAAAGCTTAACAAAATACCGGCAGCAACCGCCGAGCCAATTACACCCGAAACGTTGGGAGCCATGGCATGCATCAGCAAATGGTTGGTTGGGTCTTCTTTTAATCCCATGTGTTGAACCACCCTTGCACTGTCGGGCACAGCCGAAACTCCGCAGGCACCAATCATCGGATTGATTTTGTTTTCTTTTTTCATAAAGAGGTTCATAATTTTAGCACCCCCAACACCTCCTGCGGTGGCTACAACAAATGAGGCAGCACCCAGCGCAAATATTTTAACCGACGAAGGTGTCAGGAAAACATCAGCCTGTGTTGACGCGCCAACGGTAATCCCCAGCAAAATGGTAATAATATCGATGAGCGTTGTACTGGCCGTGTTTGCCAGTCGTTTGGTAACCCCCGATTCTTTCAGCAGATTGCCAAAGAAAAGCATTCCAAGCAGCGGAAGGGCAGAGGGCGCTATGTAAGCCGTGAGAATAAGCCCCACAATCGGGAAGAGAATTTTTTCGAGTTTTGAAACCGCGCGAGGTGGTTTCATCCGTATTTT
>JAFGGF010000057.1 GCA_016930735.1 Prolixibacteraceae bacterium | reverse complement strand
GTTGTGGTAATTATTCTTGTAGTGTGGTTACTCAATGTGTTTGGAGTGTTGGACAGTTTGAAAAACGTGACCATTTAGAGAAGTTTTGTTTGATAATGCAAATCTTTGGTTGGAATCAATTCGGGGTTCTTTTCATATCAGATGCATTTTAATCCCTTAAAGGAATGAATAATAACAGACCCGGACAAAACCCGTGGAAAAGAATAAAATGAAAACTACAGCCCAAACGTAAGTTGAATTATTGATAATCAATTCATTCCCGGGCTCAATTCACATTAATCATAATCGCGTAAAATACCTGACCCGCCAGATGCGGGAAACAATTAAAACATAAAACAAATGATGAAAGCAAAAAACTTATATAACGCGCTATCAATAGTTGTAGTGGCAATTTTACTCTTGCCCGGCAGTGGTTGTAATAAAGATGAAGAACCTGCACAGGAGACAAGTTACACACTAAAGGTGCAGGATGTGCTGGGTGTTACAGGCACAGTCACCTTTGTGGAAACAAGCAACGCAGAATCAACAATTATCTTACAGCTTTTCGGGGCACCTGCAGGTACGCATCCGGCAGCGTTGTACATGAATACAATCGCCGAGGGTGGCAATATGGTTCTTGAACTGAATCCGGTGGAAGGTTCCGGCATAAGTTCAACCACCGTAAATTCGCTAACTTACAATCAGTTGATTGTATACGACGGATTTATAAAAGTAATTAAAAGCAGCAATGAACCCAATACTATTCTGGCTCAGGGCGATATTGGCGGAAACGTGATTACTGACATTAATGTGTCATATACGCTTGATACAATGGGCGCTTTTGGCGTTTCAGGAACTGCATTATTCGAAAAGCGGGAAAACGGAAACACACTGGTAACCCTCAACCTGAACGGAACAATTGCCGGGGAAATTTATCCCGCAACCATTAACCTCAGCTCGGTTTCAACCATTGGCGGCGGGCCGGTAACCAAAACACTGAGCAGTGTTGACGGTACCACCGGTAAAAGTTATACCACCATCAGGGAACTTGATGGCGGGTTGAATATCAACTACGATAACTGGTTGGTTTATAACGGGTATATTAACATCTATCAAACAGCAACCGAATTTGACAATATAATAAGCCAGGGAAACATAGGTTCGAATATCGATTAAAGATTTATGGAGCAATGAATTTGAGAAATATTGCAGCGCTGATAAAATTGGCGCTGCTTTAACAAAATGAAATACCATGAGTAAGTCAACAGTCACAGACAATCAGGGACAAAAGCCAAAGGGAAAGAAATCAATTTTAATAAAAAAGTTGTTGGCTTCCGAGATTCGTTATCGCCGCTTGTTCGAATCGGCAAAAGACGGGATTCTTATTCTGGATGCCACATCCGGTAAGATTATTGATGTCAATCCGTTTTTAATTGATTTGCTTGGCTATACCAAGCAGGATTTCACTGAAAAATCAGTTTGGGAAATAGGCGCTTTTCAGGATATTTACGAGAACAAGGAGAAATTTCTGGAATTGCAACAAACGAAATATGTACGGTACGACGATTTGCCACTCCAAACATCGACCGGAAGAATAATTCATGTTGAATTTGTAAGCAACGTATATATAGAAGACCGGCACAATGTAATACAATGCAATATCAGGGACATTACCGAACGTACAAACATTCAAAAGGAAATAAAATTTCAGGCTGACCTGATTAACAATGTGGGGCAGGCTGTAATTGCAACCAACTTGCAGGGCAAAGTAATTTACTGGAACAAAGCTGCCGAAAAAATATACGGGTGGACTTCTGCTGAGGCCATCGGACAAAATATTATTCATTTAACACCTGCCCGGCAATCGAAAAAGAAGGCCAATGACATTATGAGAAAGTTAAGCGAAGGAAAAAAATGGGCCGGAGAATTTTTTGTAAAAAGAAAAGACGGAAGTAGTTTTCCTGCATTTGTAACCGATACACCAATGCTCAATTCAAATGGAGAATTAACAGGTGTTATAGGAATTTCAAGTGATATTACCGAACGCAAACATGCCGAAACGGAATTAATGAAGGCCAAAATGAAAGCTGAAGAAAACGACCGCTTAAAATCAACTTTTCTGGCCAACATGAGCCACGAAATCAGAACACCAATGAATGGAATCCTCGGCTTTGCGGAATTGCTTCGTACTGAAGATTTATCAGGCGAAGAACAACAAAGATTTATTGGTATTATCGAAAAAAGTGGTATCCGAATGCTCAATATTATAAACGATATTATCAGTATTTCGAAAATTGAATCGCAACAAATTGAAGTTTCAGTTTCACAAATCAATGTAAACATACAGATCGGGTACATTTATCATTTTTTTAAGTTGGAAGCAGAACAGAAAAAACTGGACATCTCTTTCAAAAACGGATTGCCTAATGAAGACGCGGTAATATTTACCGATAAGGAAAAAGTGTATGCGGTGCTCACAAACCTGGTGAAAAATGCGATTAAGTTTACTCAAACCGGTTCCGTTGAACTGGGTTGTTTGAAAAAAGAAGGATTCCTTGAATTTTATGTAAAAGACAGCGGTCCCGGGATTCAGGAAATCCAGAAAGAAATCATTTTTGAACGCTTCAGGCAAGGCAGCGAATCTTTTAACCGCCAATACGAAGGGGCGGGATTGGGACTGGCCATTTCAAAAGCGTATGTTGAAATGCTGGGTGGAAAAATTTGGGTTATAAATAATGCAGACAAAAATGAGAATGATTCAGGTGCTACTTTCTTTTTTACTATACCAGTTAACCCGCCCGAGAAAACGAACGTTTTTATTTCAGGAGCCAGGAAAAATAATTCATCAATAGTTCAACCAAAAAGTTTCAATAAGTTAGAGAAAAACGATAACATAATTCAACATGGATAAAAAGGAAAAACCAGAAACCAAATCCGGCAAACTGCGCAAAGCGGCAGATTTGTTGCTAAACCAAAAAAAGAAAGGGTTAAAAGCATCTTTTTCCGAATCCGATACTTTAAAACTCATTCAGGAGCTCCAATTACACCAGATTGAACTGGAATTACAAAATGAAGAGCTTAAGCAGGCCAAGAAAAAAACAGAACTTGCAGAAAAAAAATATACCGAGTTGTATGATTTTGCCCCTTCAGGATACCTGACTCTGACAAAGGAAGGTGTAATTACAGATTTAAATTTTAGTGCCGAACAAATATTGGGTAAAGAACGTTCGAAGCTGATAAAAAGTAGTTTTGGATTTTTTGTATCTGGTGATACAAGAGCCGTTTATAATCGTTTTCTGCAAAAAATATTTAAAACCAAATTAAAAGAAACCTGCGAACTTAAACTGGAAACAGGTGACGATTCATTGAAATTTATACTTGTTAACGCTATAATCAGTAACATCGACGAAAAATGCCTGGTGACCCTGGTTGACATTACTAAGCGTAAACATGCCGAAAATGAATTAATAAAAGCCAAGGAAAAAGCAGAAGAAGGGGACCGGCTAAAATCGGCTTTTCTGGCCAACATGAGCCACGAAATCAGAACACCCATGAACGGCATCCTGGGTTTTACCGAGTTACTTAAAACATTAAAATTAAAAGCTGAAGAGCAGCAGGATTATATTGGTATTATTGAGAAAAGCGGTGCGCGCATGCTCAATATAATAAACGACATCATCAGCATTTCAAAAATAGAATCACAGAAAATTGAAGTTTCAGTTTCAGAAACAAATATAAACGAACAGGTTGAATACATTTATCACTTCTTTAAGCTGGAAGCAGAGCAAAAAAAGCTGCATCTTTCCTTCAAAAATGAACTGCCCTCAGATAAAGCATTTATCCGAACAGATCGGGAAAAAGTGTATGCAGTGCTGACCAACCTGGTTAAAAATGCAATCAAATTTACCCAAACGGGCTCCATTGAATTAGGCTACAAAGTAAAGGGCGAAATCCTTGAATTTTTCGTAAAAGACAGCGGCCCGGGTATTCCGGCTGCTCAGAAAAAAATCATTTTTGAACGTTTCAGGCAGGGCAGCGAAGCTTTGAACAGGAACTACGAAGGGGCCGGCCTTGGGTTGTCCATATCGAAAGCATACGTTGAAATGTTGGGAGGGAAAATATGGGTAAAAGACAATATCCACAAAAATGGGAATCCTTCCGGCTCAGCTTTCTTTTTTACCATACCAGTCCGTCCAAAAAAGAAAACGAATCATGTCAACCAGATTGCCCCGCCAGATCCATCAACAAATAACAAAAGCAGAAAGCTTAAAATTTTAATTGTTGAAGATGATGAAACATCGGAAATACTTCTTATGAAAATGCTTGAAGGGCTTTCTGAAAATTTTTTAATCGCAGTAACCGGAGTTGATGCAATTAAAGTTTGCCGGAAAAATCCTGACATCGATTTGGTGCTGATGGATATAAACATGCCGGCAATGGATGGTTATGAAGCCACCCGGAAAATCAGGGAGTTTAATAAACAAGTAGTGATAATTGCACAAACCGCCTATGCAATGCCAGGCGACAGGGAAAAGGCAATTGAAGCAGGATGTAATAACCACATCTCTAAACCCTTAAAAAGGGTTGATTTAAGGAAAATGATAAACAGCTATTATTCAGAAGTATATAAAACATAAAAATGTGTGAATAATGTAAATCATACGCAAAGTTATGTAAGTGTTTCGGGGCCAAAGAAAAATACCTTTGAAAGTGTAATAATGTAATTGCGCAATTAATATTCAAAACCATGAAAAAAATAATATTCACGCTGGCTGTAACAGTTTTTATTGCCGGCATTCTTGTAACAAGTTGCAATTCACCGTCGCAGAAAATTGAAAATGCCGAGGAAAATGTACTGGATGCAAAAGAGGCTGTTATTGATGCACAAAGCGATTTGAACCTGGCACTCCAGGATTCAGTCACTGAATTCCAGCAATTCAAAACTGAATTTCAAAATCAAATAATTGCCAATGAAAAAACAATTGCCGGCCTAAAATTGAGTATTGCAGGCGCCAGCCAGGACAACAAGGTACTTTATGAAAAAAAGCTGGCTGAACTGGAAGAAAAAAACAGCGACCTGAAAATTAAGCTGGGCGAATACCAAGAAGGAGAAACCGACCAGTGGCAAACATTTAAGGTGGAGTTTAAACACGATATGGATGAATTGGGAAAAGCATTCTCCGATTTCACAGTTCGTGACAAGGAATAAACCAAAATAATATTGAAGTATGAAGAGGCCGAAAACAATATTTTTTTTCAACACAGCCCATTCTCCAAAAATGAGAATATCGGCAAAAGTGTGGAAGGTTCAGATAAAATTTCCTTGCGGGTTTTGTCTGAAAGAAAATGTTGCCAACGGTAAATCGGAAAATTGGATCATCTGTCAGGTATTAAATTAAAAGAAACAATTTAAAATAAAGGTCATGGGAAATTTACTTTACATCATCGCAGTAATCCTGATAATTGCATGGGCAATCGGATTTTTAGGGTACAGTGCAGGCGGGATTATTCACGTTTTGCTGGTAATTGCAGTTATTGCCATAATAATTAGAATTATTCAGGGAAGAAGGATTTTATAAAAGTTCCGGACATAAAATAATGTTTGTGGTTGGTATGTTAATAGTTTAGTTTGGGTTTTAAAAATGTGGGCAAAGTGTCCACATTTTTTTTAAATACTGTCTCAAAAATAACCGCTGCCCGCAACGAACCAACCTTTGGAAATTTTGCCTGGCGAGAGGATAACCTGATACTTATTGTGGCAATTGGATACACTTTCCAAAGTGTGAATTATGTAACATTATGTAGGAATTGTATAACAATCATCCACCCTTCATTTTTTACCTTTCTTATAAATTAATACAGAAATTTAAAAATTATGAATATTTTACTGGTATATCCAAAGTATCCCGACTCATTCTGGAGTTTCACACATGTATTGCGATTTATTTCCAAAAAAGCCGCAGTGCCGCCACTGGGGTTGGTTACCATTTCGGCAATG
>JAFGGF010000357.1 GCA_016930735.1 Prolixibacteraceae bacterium | reverse complement strand
TAACCAGCCGGTGTTTTTAATAAAATTAATTACATTAAAAATGAAAAAGATACTATTAAGTTCTATGATAATGGTATCCGTTATTTTTGGATACGGGCAGGGATTAAACATAGGTGATAAAGCACCCCTTTTTAAGGCAGTTGACGAAAACGACAAAGTTTGGGACTCCGGTAAAATTATCGGCAGCGAGTACCTTGTGGTATATTTTTACCCGGCTGCAATGACAGGAGGCTGTACTGCCCAGGCATGTGCCTACCGCGATTATAAGGATGAGTTTTCAAAACTGGGAGCTACAGTTGTTGGTATCAGCGGAGATAAACCGGAAAACCTGGTATATTTTAAAAAGGCAAATAACCTGAATTTTACTTTACTTTCCGATACGGAAGGAAAGGTAGCAAGGGCATTTGGTGTTACAACCTCTGACGGAGGTACTATCCAGCGTAAAATTGACGGTAAAACTGTCGATTTGGAGAGGGGGATAACAACCATGCGCTGGACTTTTATTATCGATAAGGAAGGGAAAATCATTTACAAAGATGATGAAGTAAATGCTCCTGAAGATTCTTCCAACACTTTAAAAAAGATAAAAGAAGTTTTAGCTCAGAATTAAGCAGGCTAATCTTCAAGCTCCCCGTTAATTGCTTTTGTTATTTTCAGGATTTGCTCTTTTGGGTAATTTTCTGCAGGATTGATTTCCTGCGCTTTCAGGTAATAATACCTGGCTAAGCTGTAGTTTTTATTTTCAAAAGCCTTATCCCCCTGGCTGATAAACGAATTATATTCTGTCTGGCTTTTATTCCCGAGCATTTCCTGTAGTTTGGTTTGAATCAAATCAATCTGCATTTTCGGATATTTTTCCATAGGTTTTGCTGTTAAAGCACGGTTGTAATAACCACGCGCAACAGCCAGTTCCCCATCGGTAAGTGCCTGATCGGCTTTGTCAACATAATCCTGGTATTCCCTCTCCCTCCGGTCTGATAACCGGGCATTTAATAATCCTCGTATTTCTTTAATCCTGTTTTTCGGATATTCTTCATCCGGTCTTATATCAACAGCTTTAAAATAATAGAACCGGGCAATATTGTACTCTTCTTCACCGAATGCACCGTCTGCCTGTATAATAAAACCGTTGTACATATCTGCCATTTCAGCTTCAATTATTGCATCAGTATTTTCTGATGGAATATCATTCACAACTACAGCAGTTTCTTCTTCTGCTGCCATTTGTGCCAACCTTTCAGTTTCTATCCGTGCATCTTCCTGTTGTTTAAGAATTTCATCGATCCGTTCGATTTGCCTGGCAGGATACTCCTCTTCAGGCTTCACCTTAAGTGCATCCACATAATTAAAACGTGCATCGGGATATTCTTTCATCCTGAAATATGCATCAGCAGCGAGTAACAGCCTTTTATATTCTTCTTCAATCCTGTTATTTTCAAGGATGATATTTATTTTTTCAACCTGTTGAGACGGGTAGGTTTCTTCCGGTTTCAGGTTTAAAGCCTCGTTATAGTATTTAAGGGCATTGGAATAGCCTCCTTCTCCAAATTCCTTGTCGGCAAAAGCAATTGCCTGTGAATATTTTCTTTCCAGTTCCTTTCGTTCCTGTTCAGCTTTCGCCAGGGCGGCAAGAATTGCATCAATTTCGTCAATCCTTCCCTGGGCATATTCATCTCCTTCAATTACTTTTAATGCTTCCAGGTATTTGTTTCTTGATTTATTGTAATCTTCCGAATCGAAAAGCAGGTCAGCTTCAGCGATCAATGCGTCATATCGTTCTTTAATAAGGATATCTTTTTTACTGTTTACAATAGCATTCAGCCTTTCTCTTGGATATTTTTCGTTGGGCTTGATTTTCATTGCATTGTTATACAGCTTTTCAGCTGTTTCAAAATCGGCATTATTGAATGCTTCATTTGCATCGGCAATAGCTTTATCGTATTCTTCATTAACCTTTTTCATACGCTGGAATTCTTCCAGGTTCCTCTTTGAAAGGTTAATTTGATCCTGAGGGTATTTTTCTTCAGGTTTATAGGTAAGGGCCTGTTCGTACGATAAAATTGCTTTGTTATATTCCCTTTTTACAAATGCTGAATCTCCCTTATTTATAGCATCTCTGTAATTTTTATCTTTTAAAGATTCTTGCGCCAGTAATTGCTCTGCATCCACAATTTTTTTCAGTTGTACCTGAGGGTATGTTTTATTAGGAAAGAACTGTAATGCCTTATTGTAATCAACTTTTGCCTCAGCGTAATTTTCTTTTTTAAACGCTTTGTCAGCGCTGGAGATTGCTTCATTATATGCTTTTTCATTAGTTTGAATTTCAGCTATTTTCGCCTCGCATTCTTCGATTTTCTGTATGGGGTAATTTTCATTCGGTTTTAGTTCCAAAGCCGACTTGTAAGACTCTATGGCTTCCTGAAAATTCTCAGATTTCAAATTGTTATCTGCCTGTAATATAGTTTGATTGTACTCACTTTCAAGTTTATCCTGTTCAGCTTTTAATAATGCAAGCCTGTCTGCTTCTGCTTGTTGCTGTTCCTGAATAATTGAATCAATTTTTGCAATCATTAAACCAGGATAAACTTCATCGGGTTTTACAGAGCTGGCACTTTCAAATGAAATTTGAGCTTCTTCAAATTGTTTTTTATCAAATTGACGGTCCGCTGTTGCCACCAACTTCTCATATTCCTTGTTTTGTTGTTCCAGTTTAACAATCGTATCATTAATTCTTGCAATTTGCTGGACCGGATAAATTTCTTCAGATTTAATTTTTAATGCATTCTCATATTGATTTCTGGCTTCTTCAAACAAACCATTTTTAAAAGCCTTATAGGCTTCATCAATTATGGCGTTGTACTTATCATTGGTTTCATTTTGTATCTGAGCCAACCGGACTTGCTCTGCAGATTCTTTTTCTGCTGCTACCCTCTCCTGCTCTTTCATTAAAGCATCAATCCTGGCAATCTGGTCAACCGGGTAAGTCTCATCCGGTTTTATTTCTGCAGCATCAGAATATTTTGCCCTTGCATCGATCAAACTCGGTTTCTCAAACAATTTGTCAGCTTCAGCAATAGCTTTATTATATGATTCAACCTTTTCTGCCATGTCTTGCAAAATCCGGTCAATTTCCCTGATTTTCCCGGCAGGATATATTTCATCAGGCTTCAACTCCAGTGCTGTCGAATATCCGGAACGGGCCGGCTGGTATTCTGAGTTATTGAAAAATTTATCGGCAGATTTAATTAATTCATTGTAGTCACTATTCAGCTTTTCCAAATTTGCGATATTTTCCAGTAGCTGGTCAATTTCATTGATTTTTTCCAAAGGATACTTTTCATCCGGTTTGATAAGCAAAGCTTCTGCATATAAAGGCCTTGCACCGATGTATTTTTCAGTATGGAATAATTTGTCAGCTTCAGCAATTTTACTGAGGTATTGTTGATTGGCAGCATTCAGGGCTTCTTTATTTTTTAAAATATTATTGATCAGGTTGACCTGGCTTTGCGGATATTCTTCGTCCGGTTTTAAAGTAATTGCATTGTTGTAAGTTTGAAGAGCATTCTGATAGTCTTCCTTTTTAAAAGACTTATCAGCGTCAGAGATCAGTTTATTATAGTCTTTGTCCAGTCCCTCATTTTTAATCAGTTCGTCAACCTCTTTTATTCGTTGTTGTGCATTTTCATCGCCGGGTTTAAAACTCATAGCCCAAACATAAGTTTCCCTTGCCCTTAAATACTGTTTTTTATCACGGAACTGGTCTGCCTCCTCCATTGCCAGTTCATAACGCTTCAATTGCAAAGCATCTTTTTCAAGTTTTTGTTCTTCATCTTCAATATCTTTCAGCCTGTTCTTTGGGTAATCTTCTTTTGGTCTGATTTTAAGCGCTTCTGTATATTTTGCTTTTGCTGTTTCGAGGTTACTGTTGACATATGACCGGTCTGCTTCTTCAATCAGGCTTGCATATAAATTATCTGTGGTTAATTCAGCGAGAATTTTATCAATTTCCTGAATACGTGCAGTGGCATGCTGGTCCCCGTCTTTAATATTCAGTGCCTGCCTGTACAAACCCTGGGCTTTTCCGTATTGTTTTAAATCGAACTCTGAATCGGCATTCCTGATCAGCTCTGTAAATTTTTGTTCCTGAACATCTTCCAGGTTATTGGTGATCTGAAGTGCCAGCAACAGGTCATTGATTTCAGCGATCCGGTCTTTCGGAAACTGTTCATCTGGGAATAACCTGTTCGCGGCTTTATAGCCCATCAGAGCAGCCTGGTACCGTCCATTCTTATAATCTTCAGCAGCTTCTTTCAGCCATTGGTCATATTCCTGCCGCATCAGTTTTAATTCGGCATCTGTAAGTTTTGCCAGGCCTTCGGCTGTTTTGCCTACTTGCTGCGACCGCCAGACAGCATTATCTATTTGTTTTTGAATTTGTTCGTCATTATAAAATACTTCGGAAATAAAATTATCAATACCGGGGTCATAGAATAACCGGATTATTGTGTTCTCCGAAAAGCTGTTGTCGATCCCTTTGATTTCGGTAAATAATTTTTGTTCAATTACAAATGGCGGAAAATTTGGATCGTTTTTCAGTATCCGGTTGGGTATGGAAGTTGAAATTTCGATTTTTTTCGGGAACAGCCCATCGTCTGATAAAACAAGTGTATAATTGTGGTTAAAAGAAAAAGTAATGTTAAACCGTCCGTTTGCATCAATACCAATTACCTGAATTTCTTTTCCATCTTCGTAGATGGAAGCCCTCGCATTTTCTGTCCTGCTGGTTTCAGATGTAATAACACCAATTACCCTTAATCCTGATTTTTCCTGTGCACCAAGATGAACCTGAAAAATCAGGAAAATTAAGAACAACATGGACTGAATAGTTTTTTGAACCATAATCAACTTTCTCCTAAATCATAACGTAAAAAACGCCGGTTAATTATTTGTTTCAGAATTTTCAAAAATTCTTCTAAATCCCAAAGATCGTTATAAAATACAGCAATTTTGATTATTATTGTGAACGAATGAACAAGAACCTGCGCAATTGTTAAAAAAATCTTTATGAAAAGAGAAGCCAACCTGTTTGAAGCTCTGATACCATTGATAATACTGATAACTTTATTAACCCTGAATGTGGTCTTTTTTGAAGATACATTATCAGGGCCAAACCAGATAGCGCTGCTTTTAGGTGCAACTGTTGCCGGAATTGTGGCCTGGCGATTAGGCTTTAAATGGGAAAAGGTCAGGGAAAAAATTGTCAGTACTATCGGGTCGGCAATGCCCTCAATGTTAATATTATTGTTAATAGGTTCGCTGGCAGGAACATGGATGATCAGCGGTGTCGTCCCGGCAATGATTTATTACGGGCTCGACATTATAAATCCTAAACTGTTCTTGTTCACAGCGGTGGTTGTAAGTGCAATAGTAAGTGTTGCAACAGGAAGCTCGTGGTCGACAGTAGCAACCATTGGAATTGCGTTGCTTGGTATTGGCAAAGCCATAGGACTTAATGAAGCAGTTGTTGCAGGCGCTATAATAAGCGGCGCTTATTTTGGTGATAAGATGTCGCCACTGAGCGATACCACTAACCTGGCTCCAGCCATGGCCGGTACCGACCTTTTCACGCATATAAGGTATATGATTTATACCACAGGGCCAACGATGATTATTACACTGATTATTTTTCTTATTATTGGTTTTAATGCCGATTTTTCGAATGATGTAGTAAATGTTGATGGTGTAAAATCTTCTATTGAAAATGCTTTTAATACAACTCCTCTGTTATTTATTGTTCCTGTTGTCCTGTTAACAATCATTGTTTTAAAAGTTCCCCCGATTCCGGCTTTAATGACCGGAACCTTACTCGGAGCTGCATTTGCAGTAATATTTCAGCCACATATAATAACAGCTGTTTCAGGGATTACAGACAATTATACCAAGGCTTCCTACATTTCAGTAATGCAATCGATGTTTGGAAATGTCAGCCTTACAACAACCGAAGAGAGTGTAAATGAACTGTTGAGTACCTCAGGAATGAGGGGAATGCTCGATACCATCTGGCTGATTTTATCTGCTATGATTTTTGGCGGAATTATGGAAAGTGCTGGATTGCTGAAACGGATTATCCGTCCGATAGTTAAGGTTGCCAAAAGTACTGGCAGCGTTGTGGCTTCAACAGCTGCAACCTGTGTATTTTTTAATACAACTGCTTCCGACCAGTATATTGCGATTGTGGTACCGGGGCGTATGTTCCGTAAAACATTTGAAGAAAAAGGATTAAAACCTGAATTACTAAGCAGGACCCTCGAAGACAGTGGTACGGTTACATCCGTACTTATTCCCTGGAATACCTGCGGAGCTACACAATCAAGAGTATTGGGTGTGGCTACCCTTGATTACCTACCCTACTGTTTCTTCAACATTATCAGCCCGTTAATGACCATTACCTTTGCTTACCTGAATATCAAAATAAGAAGGTTTGATAAAGATGAAAACAAAATAGAACAGAACAGACCCGAATACTAAAATAGTTTTATATTTTTACCAAAAATTTCTAATCTGAATCAAATATGAGTTCAACTAATCAAAAACTAACCATCCGGGAAAAGATCGGATACAGCCTTGGCGACTTGGCAGCTAACCTGGTTTTTCAGACACTTATCACCTATCTGGCTTATTTCTATACGGATATCTATGGGCTTAAAAATACAGATGCTTCCATAGTAATTTTAATTGTGGGACTTGTTGCAGCTTTTGGATTTAATCCGGTTATTGGCGCCCTTGCCGACAGGACCAATTCAAAATGGGGAAAATTCAGGCCCTGGGTGCTGTTTACAGCGATACCCTTGGGAGTTATGGCATTACTGGCTTTTTCTACTCCGAATTTTTCTTATAAAGGCAAAGTAATTTATGCAGCTGGGACTTACACTCTGTTATTATTACTTTATGCAGCAAACAACCTGCCTTATGCTGCATTAAGCGGAGTATTGACCGGTGATATGCGTGAAAGGAACAGTATTTCTTCAATTCGGTTTGTGGCTGTTATGTTTGCCCAGTTCTTTGTACAGGTATTTATGTTACCCATAATAATATATGCCGGCCATGGCGATAAAGCTGCGGGTATCGAGATAGTAATGACATGGTTGGCAATAATCGGTACAATTATGCTGATAATTACCTTTTTATCCACAAAAGAAAGGATTATACCTTCAATTGGGCAAAAGTCTTCATTAAAAGAAGATTTATCAGATTTATTAAAAAACAAACCGTGGGTTATAATGCTTACGCTTACTATCCTGGTTTTTGTAACTCTTTCAATGAAAGGGGGCTCATATGTCTATTATTTTAATAATTATGTAGACAAGGCTTCACTTGAGAAATTTGTTAATCCTATATACAATTTCTTAAAAAATATGGGTATTAACTTCTTTGGCGAGGATCCTGCATCAGCTGGTTTCGGTTTATTTAATGCCGGTGGAATTATATTTATGATTGTTGGAATTTCGTTTTCAAAAAAATTGGCAGATAAGTATGGTAAAAGGGATATTTATGGCATTTTCCTGTTTATTTCTGCCATGTTTGTACTTGTTTTTTACCTTTTCAAACCAACCAATGTGGTTTTAATGTTTGTTTCTCAGATTATGCACGGCTTCTCATATGGTATTACAATTCCGGTTTTATGGGCTATGATTGCCGATGTTGCCGATTTTTCGGAATGGAGGAATAACCGCAGGGCTACGGCTATCATTTTCTCTGCCATGATGGTGGGGCTTAAAGCAGGCCTTTCAATTGGTGGTGCACTGGTTACATGGATTTTAGGATTATATGGTTATATAAACAAAGAAAGTGTTGCTGCAGGTCAGGAAATAATTCAGCCTGAATCGGTTGCACAGGGAGCAAAAATGCTTGTAAGTGTTTATCCGGCTATACCATTTATCCTGGGTGCATTATTACTTTTCTTTTACGAAATCAATAAATCAAAAGAGGTTCAGATTGAAAAGGAACTGATCGAACGCCGGATAAAAGAAGGCAAAGCCTGATTAATTTGAATGGTAATTGCTATTTATTCTAAGAAGAAGGTGTTATGATTTATATAAAGAAAAGAATTATTTATTAACTGTTTTAAGTATAAAATATTAAACAATAAACTATAAAGAGAAAACCTATGTCAAAAGAAAGAGATGCTTTTGTATCAGCAAAAATTGCGAAAATGAGCCTGCTGGAGAAATGCGGGCAGCTACTTACATTTACCTGGCGTGGTGCCATTCCGACACCATCAGGAATTGAACAAATTACCAAACTGCATGCAGGAGGTATTTGTCTGGAACCCTATGCTTTGGAAACCTGTAAAAACCTGTATTGGGGGCGTTCTCAAATCGATCCCAACTTCGAAAAACCTGCGGATTATTTTGACATTGCACATACCTATTTCGACTCGCGTGCTTTTGGTATAAGTGTAACACCTGAAGAACTTACTGAAGCCTTAAACAATCTTCAGAAAATTGCGATGGATCGTCCTTCAGGAATTCCGCTTCACGTCACAATTGATATGGAAGGTGATTTTAAGAACGACTATTCAGCAGGAGGTGTTCTTCAATTTATTCCTCCGATGGGTATTACTGCAATCGGCGATGTTGACCTTGCCTATAAAATTGCGAACCTCATGGGACGTCAAATGGCCGCTATGGGTGTAACACAGTTCTACCATCCTGTATGTGATGTGAATATTAATCCTTTGAATCCGGAAATCGGTGTCCGTTCATTTGGCGATGATCCTGATGTAATTTCAAAATTCATCGATGCAACAGTACGTGGTTATGAAGATGCAGGCGTTACAGCAACTATAAAACACTTTGCAGGTCGTGGTGATTCAGCAACCGATGCACACGATGTTCTTGACGTTTGCCGCGGCGATAAACAACGGATGGAGAATGTTGAATTAAAAGCTTTCCAGGCAGGTGTAGATGCAGGCGCATCAGCACTTATGACAGCTCACACAATTTTCCCGGCTTACGATACTGAATATCCGGCTACCCTTTCGAAAAAGATCCTTACCGACCTTCTGAGAGGTGAAATGGGATTCGATGGAATCATTGTTTCTGACGCTATCGGTATGGCAGCAATCCTTAAACAATGGCCACTCCCGTTAGCTTGCGCTATGGCAATTAAAGCTGGTGTAGACACGATACTTCTCAAAGCTGATGACGAATCCCGTTCGCAGTGCCTTTTCGGTATTAAAAAAGCTGTTGAAGAAGGTATGCTTCCGGAAGAACGTGTGAATGATGCAGTACGTCGTCTGCTCATCAGGAAATATGATCAGGGCTTGTTCGAAAAAGCAGGAAAAATGGATCCGAAAGAAACCACAGCCATTGTGAGAAGCAAAGAAAACAGAGACTTCTCATGGGAAATAGCCCACAAAGCTTTGTTGGTTGTCCGCGATGATAAAAAATTGCTCCCTTTGAGCAAGGACAAAAAAATCCTGGTAATTGAACAATGTATCCCTTACGAATTTCTTGGAAAAGATTTGTACAGTCATGCCCACATGTTTTGTGAACAAATGACTAAACATTCTACAAACTTAATTCTGGATGATGCAGCATTCCATGCTTCCGAAGAAGATGTGGAAGAAGCACTGAAATTAGCTAAAGATGCTGATCTGGTTGTTATGACCAACTACTATGCACGTATCGAAAAACGGGGAAATAATACCCACATGGTTAAAGCGCTTAAAAAAGCAGGGCATGATGTGGTTGTTGTAACCAATTTCCCATACAGGAAAGGAACAACTACTGTTGCCGATGCGGTAGTTTGTAATTTCTCCGGTACTCCGGATTCTATCAGGGTTTCGGCAGATTTATTGTTTGGTAAGATTAAACCTTATCCAACAACAAAGATGCCCATTGATTTAAGTGCAGAAGAAAGTATTCCTGAAGAACCCGACGCTGTTCCGGCAAAGGAAAAAAGGAAGAAAAATGTTAATGTGTGGCAGGGAAAGTGCTAAACTGACGACCTTATCATACAATAATAATACAATAATATTCCGGGTGTCAGTAAGGGTTATCCAGGCTGGCGCCCGGATTTTAATTAAAATGCCGGAACCTTCCGGAAACAGTTTATAAAAACAATAAGAAAGAAAAAGATGGCTAAATCCAATTCATTCAATATCAAAGATATTTACACCATTTCTGGAACACAAATATCTGAAATCTACGAAAAAAATAAAATGACCGTGCATTTTCAGGGTATGTCGAAATGTTTGCAGTTTCCTCATACTGTAGCACTTCAGGGCGCACCAACCTGTTCAATTGGAATTTCCCCATACGGACTGTATAACAGGCTGAACGATGCCGGACGGCTAATTTTGTTAAACCAGAAAGCGGTTCAGTTTGGCTCTGCACCATATATCAGCACTTATGAAGGTAATACTTTGTTAACACAGCTGCAACCCGGTGAAACCGAGTCAGACGATATTCCGGCATTGAAAAACTACTATCCGGAAGCAATCGATAAAGAAAATATTAAAATGACCATTGCCACCCCTTCTCTGGAAATTGAATACACACTGGAAGATGTGAAGGTTACAAGAAGGCTGATCTCACCATTGTTGTCAGGTAATGAGCAAACATTGATGCCAATCAGTGTTGAAGAATTTATTTTGGAAAATAACACAGATGAAGAACAGGAATATACTTTGGTGGTGCCACGGCCTTCACTGGTTAATTTACAGGAAAAAGAGCTTAAACCAACCGATCAGGATAGTGTATTTGTTAGCAGTGCGGCAGTTTCAGGGCAGAAACATGAAGCTTTTAAAATGAACGGCATCAGTGGTGTTGTTATGGGCAGCACTAAAACTGAAAACAGGATGATTATTGCTGTATCAGATGTTCCGGGTGTTGCAGTGGATACACAACCTTATTTTCTGTTAAATAAATATTCCGGTGATCTTCTTATTACAGAAGATGGTAACTTTTATGAAAAAAACGAACCAATTAACAGAAGAGATTATGGTGCCGCTGTAAGTTTAACAATGACCCTTCAGCCGGGCCAGTCAAAATCAATTCCTTTTGCAGTTGTTCTGGACTTCCCGGTTCAGGAATATATTGACGGGAAAACATTTGACAGAAAATACACTCAGAATTTTGAAAATGAGGAAACCCGTGCACTTGATATGGTCAAGATCACACTTGAAAACTATCCACAATGGTGGAAAACAACATTAACCATTCAGGAACGAATTTTTGATTTAGTTTCATCAAGTCCTTCATATCAGGATGATGCAGAAGGTGCATACCGTTTGACAAGGCTGATGCTGAATGAACTTCATTTCCCGCTTTCAAATGCAAATATCTGGATTGAAGAAAATGGTGTTGAAAAGGCACGCTTCCTCGAATGTTTTGATTATTCCTACATTGATCCTTCAGACGTGGACTGGTATTCAATGGTGCTTTTGATGCTGTTCCCAAAAGTTGAAAAAGATTTATGCCAGGCCTTTATTGATTCAATTACCGCAGTTGACCCAACTCCGCGGTGGTATCATCATCATGCTTCGTTTGTTGAAGCAAGGATGCACTTTGAAGAAAATCCGGAAGAATACGAAGGAAAAAAGTTAACACAGATTCGCGACGATTTTAAAACACTGGGCAGTGTGGCTCACGACGTATGTATGTTGTCAAAAGGGCATCCACTGCGTAATGTCAGCGATTATGCCTGGTACAATAACAATTACTGGGTCGATCTTTATCCGAAGCTGATGATGCGTGTGCTCAGAAATGTAAAATTCACCGGCGATATGGAATTCCTGAAATCGAATTGGGAAACCATGAAATTCGGTTTGGAATCGCTGTTAAAACTTGATTTTGATGGAGATGGAATTCCTGAGGGAAATCCTGATGATGTAAAAAATACATTCGACAACCTTGTTCTTTTTGGGGCTGATGCTTATGATGCCACTCAATTCCTTGGGGGTTGCCAGGCCTTGATAAAAATGGCACAGATGCTTGGTGAAGATGAAGATGAAAAACATATTCAGGCAGTTTATGATAAGGCCTGGAACAGTTTTGAACAACTTTGGCGTGAAGATAAAAACAGGAAGAGTGAAAAACTCGAATATTACGTCACCTGCTTCGATCCGGAAACCGGAAATGAAAACACCGATGTTTTTATGAATCAGCTTGACGCCTTGTGGTATCTGACCACAATAGGAGAAGCTCCCGCAATTCCGGAAGAACGTGTTAAAAAGATCCTGAAAACGATTTATAATACAAATAAAGCCTTCATGGGTTGGGCCATGTGCAAAACCAGGGATGGTGAGGCTGTTGAATCGGAACAGGGACAGGATGTTTATACCACTTCCAATTATGTTTTTGCCCAACTGCTGGATTATTACGGTATGGTAGAAGAAAGTAAAGAGGTTTACAGACACATGGACCGGGTGGTTTTCGGGTATGCAAATACATTGACTACACCTGACAACCTAAGGGCTGAACTGGAAATGGAAATGGGTGAAACTGAACCGGGGCCGCATTATATTGTTGCAGCATATCCAAGGCCAGGAGCTGTCTGGACTCATTTAGTTATGAATCACATTAAAGATTTACAAACTAAAAATAATACTAAAACAATCGATCCCAAAGACCTGATGCCTTTCTATCCATGGCTTATGAGCAGTTCAGAGCAATAGAAAATAACAGAAATTTGTTTTTTAGAATTAAAGAAGGAATTATTATGAGCAAAAAATACGATATCACTTTTGTAGGGCACATGTGCTACGATGAGATTGTTCCCTTTGGGGGGAAAGCACAGGTTGCTCCCGGAAGCGCTGTATTATGTGGGGCTATGGTGGCAGCAAGAGTAGGTAAAAAAGTTGCAGTAGTTGCAAAAATGTCACCAAAAGACGAACATATTCTTCAACCGATGAAGGATCTGGGTATCGATTGTTATCTTATTCCAAGTGAAGAAACTTCCTACAACAGGGTAGTACATTTTTCTGCCAATGTTGATGAACGTGAAATGACACTCATCAAATCTGCAGGAATAATAGATATCAAAGATGTTCCTGAACTGGATTCTACTTGTGTCCACCTTGCCGGTATTTCTGATACTGAATTCGACATGTCGCTAATGCAAAGCCTGAAGGAAAGAAACTATCAAAGCCTTTCAGTCGATATGCAGAGTTTTGTCCGTCATGTCGATCCGGTAACTAAAAACCATGAGTTTATCGATGTTGCTGATAAAAAAGAGATCGCAGCTATGATGGATAAATTAAAACTTGATATCGTTGAAGCAAAACTTCTGACCGGTACAGATGATTTGGAAAAAGCTGCAATTATTATCGAATCATGGGGTTGCCCTGAAGTATTGATTACAAAATCGGAAGGCGTATTGGCGAGGGTAAACGGGAAAACATACTTTGAAAAATTCTCGAACAGTAATGTATCCGGAAGAACTGGACGGGGTGATACAACTTTTGCGGCATACATGTCACACAGGTTGGATCATGACGTTGCAGAATCTCTGAAGTTTGCCGCTGCTCTGGTTTCAATTAAAATGGAAACTCCCGGCCCGTTTAACGATACACTTGAAAATGTTTATAAACGACTAAAAGAAAAACATTCTTGAAGAAATCTGATAAAACCGTCAAGCCTGTTTTGAAAGAAATCTTTCAAAACGATTTTTATATAGGTGCAGCGCTTAACGTCGGGCAAATCTGTGGTGAGGAACCAGAAGCCATAGACCTTGTTGCCAGGCATTTTAGCAGTATAACTCCGGAAAATATAATGAAGTGGGAAGAAATCCACCCTGAGCCGGGACGATATAATTTTAAGGCATCGGACAAATATGTGGCTTTTGGTGAAAAATTTAATATGCATATTATAGCCCATGCATTAGTCTGGTTTCATCAAACGCCGGATTGGGTGTTTCAGGATAACTCAGGGAATCCACTGAGCCGGGAGGCACTTCTTGAACGGATGAAGGATCACATTTTTACAGTGATGGGACGTTATAAGGGACGTATCCATGGCTGGGATGTTGTAAACGAGGCCATCATGAATGACGGTTCTTTCAGGAAATGCAAATGGTTTGAAATAATAGGCGAGGACTATGTGCAGAAAGCATTTGAATATGCACATGAAGCTGACCCGGAAGCAGAATTGTACTACAATGAGTACGATTTTGAACACGTTGCTAAAACAGAAGGAGTAATCAAACTTATACGGAAGTTGCAATCTAACGGCATTCAGGTGGACGGAGTTGGTATTCAGGGGCACTGGTTCCTTGACTATCCGAAAATGGATTTAATTGAATCTTATGTTAAGGAATTAAGCAGCCTTGGAGTTAAACTGATGATCACAGAGTTGGATGTTGGTGTCCTTCCGTTTTACCCGGTCGATTCCAACATTGTTCCTCTCTCCTCTTTTGATGCAGAAAAACAGAAAAAGTACAATCCTTTTCCCGAAGGGCTTCCGGAGAATGTTGAGAAAGCTCTGGCAATTCGTTATGCCGAATTATTTTCGTTTTTCAGGAAACATAAGGATATATTAGGACGTGTTACTTTCTGGGCTGTACATGATGGCCAGTCTTGGCGGAATTACTGGCCAATTACCGGCAGGTCCGATTATCCTATGCTGTTCGACAGGTATTGCCTGTCAAAGGCTGCTTTTGATGCCGTTGTCCGGATTGCAGAAAGGGACTAAAACTAAAAACTACTTACCGCTCTTTTATATCGATTGGTAGTAAAGTTACGGTTTGGTATTACGATTGATATTTATATTGAAACTAATAGCAATGCTGAATTATAAGCCCGGTTATATTTTATAGCCGGGTTTTTTGGTTTAAAATAATTTTATGATCTGATTAATTATAAATCTCAAACATCCTGTAAATAAATATAATATAAGTTAAGAATTGTCAATAATCCCAATAATTCAGGGTATTATCTGTTATATTACATAAGATTATTTTATGGCACAATGATTGTGCTGAAAATAATCTTTAATTAAACCAGAAAACAACTTAATTTTAACTGCCATGTTTCGTAAATATCTGTTAATCTCGTTAGGAATTTTAGTCTCCCTGATAATAATAATTTTCATTTTCAGGAATTCTGCCTCCACTGAATCTTATCTTGCTGCAGAAGCTCAAAAAGGTTCTTTTGAATCTTTGGTATATTCTTCTGGGCAACTTGAATCAGTTGAAGCTGATTATATCCCTGTGCCTGAAATATTCAGAGACAGCCGGATCCGAATTTCAGGAATTACAATTGCCGATCTGATTGAAGAAGGGACGTATGTCGATTCAGGTGATTATGTTGCAACCATTGACCACTCCGATGTTGATGAACAATATAAAAATGCCGTTGACGAACTGGAAAAAATTAAAACTGAATATGAAGACAGTAAAATTGATTCCAACCTAACCTTAAGTAATCAACGGGACCAGATCATTAATGCTGAACTTGACCTGGAAGAAAAAAAGATTATTATTGATGAATCTATGTATGAATCACCATCGGTAAAAAGGAAAGCCGAAATGGATTTTACAAAAGCAGAAAGGAAACTGGAACAGGTAAAACAGGCTTATTTGCTGAAACAGGAACAGGAAGCCAATAAAGTTGCACGCAAATATCTGACATTTAAGCAGGTAAAAGAGCGTGTCGACTTATTCGATAAGGTTTTTGATGCATTAACAATTACTGCCCCTCAATCGGGAATAATTGGATATTACAGGTATTCAAGCGGAGGTGTTATAAAAACAACCTCAACTATCTCGACCAGAAGCGCGGCAATTGCAACATACCCAAAAATGGACTCCATGGTTACCAGTACATATATTAACGAAATTGATATTTCTAGGATAAAACCGGGGCAAAAGGTTACAATTGGAATTGATGCATTTCCTGATAAGGTTATGAATGGTGAAATTTCCAGTATAGCAAATGTGGGGCAATTGCTTCCACGTAGTGATGCCAAGGTTTTTGAAGTTAAAATCAGCATAAAAGGCAGCGACTCTGATTTAAAACCAACGATGACAACCAGTAATATCATTCAAACCGGATATGAAGACAGCGTTGTATTCATCCCGCTTGAATCTGTATTCAGAAACGACAGCCTAACATATGTCTATATTCAAAATAAGAAGATTAGAAAGCAAATTATCGAAACCGGGATTGAAAATGAGAATTTTACTGTAGTAAAGCAAGGTGTCAACGAAGGAGATGTGGTTTGTTTAACTGAACCTGAAAATGCCGGATCCATTCCTTTTTCAGGGATGGAAATTTATGCACAAATTAAGGAAAAACTGAGGTTGGATGAAGAGAAGAAGAATCAGGCATTGCAAATAAATAAAAATACGGATCAGAAAAATGGTCAAACATTAGTTAATCCTCTAAATTAAATACTTTCCGATGTTTATTAAAAGATATTTACACGATATTGGTATTGCAGTAGAAGCAATTTTTGCCAATAAAGTCAAATCAATCCTTACAGCGCTTGGGATAATTTTTGGTGTAGCTGCTGTTATAAGCATGATGTCGATTGGTAAAGGAGCCGAGCAGGAAATTCTTGAACAGATAAAACTTGTGGGAGTAAATAATATAATTATTACTCCAAGTTCTGTTTCGGTGGAAAGTGAAAACGGAGGAAATAATAATGAAGGTGAAGAAAGCTCAAATACAAAAAAATTCTCAAAAGGGCTTACACTATTAGATGCTGAAGCAATTGCCAAGGTAATCCCGTCGGTTAAACAGATTTCTCCGGTTATTTCATTTAATTATTCTGCATTATTGAATGCTAAAAGTAAACCGGTTGTCCTTGAGGGGGTTAATAACAATTATTTTGAACTGTTTAATATTGCCCTTGCATCAGGTGAATTGTTTAACGAAATCCAGATAGAGAACGGCTTTCCGGTTTGTATAATTGGGGACAATATTAAAAATGAGTTTTTCAGGAACGAAAATCCCGTTGGAAAAACTATCAAATGCGGCCAAAACTGGCTGAAGATTGTAGGTGTGGTCGAACGCCGCGATTTTACAGCTTCGGCATCCGATGAACTTGGGATCAGCAGTTCAGATAATAAAATATTTATCCCTGTACAGACAATCCTGAGGAGGTTCAAAGACCGGGCGCTGGTTCGTGCCGATGAAGTTGCCAAAGCCAATACCGGTGGACCTGGTGGCAATATTACAGTTTACAGGATTGGAGGTGACGCGCCAAAGGAAGAAATTGTTGAAACTGATAAAAACCTGAATCAACTGGATAAAATAATTGTCCAGGTTAAAGAAACCGAACAACTTAACGCAACAGCATCGGTAATAAAAAAGATGTTATTGCGCAGGCATTCCGAATTATATGATTTTGATGTTACTATTCCTGAACTTCTTTTGAAACAGCAACAAAAAACGAGGAGTATTTTTAATATTGTGTTGGGTGTTATTGCCGGAATTTCATTGATAGTAGGTGGAATTGGTATTATGAATATCATGCTGGCGTCGGTTTTGGAAAGAATCAGGGAAATAGGTGTCAGGCAGGCTGTTGGTGCAAAAAAGAAAGATATCATTGCCCAATTCCTCTCTGAATCAACTTTAATAAGTTTAACAGGAGGTTTTATCGGAATTTTCCTGGGAATCATTTTATCAAAGATAATAACTGCAGTTTTTGATATTATTACTATCGTTTCCGTTTTCAGTGTTCTGATCGCATTTGGAGTTTCCGTAATTGTGGGAATTACTTTCGGATATCTTCCTGCAAAAAAAGCCTCAGATAACGATCCCGTGGTTTCATTACGTCAATAATTAAAAATTCAGCCCATGAAAAAATATATATTAATAGTTTTATTGCTGGCAGGCGCTCTAACAGGAAAAACACAGGAAAAAAGTATTAAATTAACCCTTTCTGAGGTTTTAAATATCGCTGCAAGCCAGTCAATTGATGCTTTCAGGAATAAAAATATGTACCTGGCAAGTTACTGGCAATACCGCTATTATCAGGCAGAGAGGTTACCAAGCTTGTCGTTAAGTTCCGATCCGGTTGATTTTAACCGGTACAGAGGTAAGGAATATAATTTTCAGACCAACCAGGATGAGTTCAGATACAGGCAGTATTTTAATTCAGATGTTTCGATGTCATTGTCACAGAACATAACTCCTTTAGGAGGAAGGCTTTACCTGCAATCGGGCCTGGAAATGATAAAGAACCTGGGTGGAGACAAAAGCACTTCATTTACTTCTACTCCTGTGAGTATAAATTATATGCAGGAACTGAATGGTTATAATGAAATGAAATGGCAGTCGAAAATTGAACCTTTAAAATATGAGAAAGCAAAAAAGGATTTGATTCAGAATAATGAAGAATTGAATCAAAAGGCAGTGACAGTTTTTTTCAGCCTGGCTAG
>JAFGGF010000356.1 GCA_016930735.1 Prolixibacteraceae bacterium | reverse complement strand
AATTCGTTTTCCTGTTTTTGAGTTTCAAGTTCCTGCTCCAGCTTGAGCCTGGCCTGTTCTTCTTTTACTGTCTCGGTATGTTCAAACTCGCCTAAGGCAATTGCCAGTTCTCCGGGTTGTAATAATTCATCTGTTTTATAAGCCTTTTCCAGCAATTCATATGCCTTATCGAACAATTGTAATCCCGCATATGCCTTTGCTTTACTTTGGTATAAATCATAATAACTGTCTTTTATTTGCATTTCCTCATAAAGGGTTTCAACTTTATCATAAATCCGGATACTTTCAGCATATTTTTTCAGCATTAAAAATAATTCTCCTTTTATAAAAAGAATATCTGCTTCGAGTGTTTGATAATTTAAACTGTCATTTAGTAATTGAGTACTTTCCAAACAAATATTTACTGAATCAGGATTATTGGTTTCGACATAATATGATGCAAAATTAATACACAACTCTGCCTGTCTGTACAGGTCTTTAACTTGAGACACAAATTCCTGTGCTTTTTTCAGGTTAAAAAGGGCAGTATCAAAACGCTGAAGTTTAAGGTTTATATTACCAAGATATAAATATGAAAGTGCAATATTATCCTGATTATTATTTTCAATATCAAGCTGCAAAGCCGTTTCATAATATCTGAGGGCATTGCTGTATTCCCTTAGGTATTCATAATATGTACCAATATTACTGTAAGCTTCGGAAAGCGCAAAAGATTCATTGAGTGCCTTTGCCAGGTTGAGGGCTTTAATAAAGTATTCGAGGCTTTTTTTCTGATCGGTACCGTAGGAATAAAATACTCCAAGATTATTATAACAACCTATAAGGTATGAAGAATCGCCAAGTTCAGTAAAAAGGCTTGTTGCTTTTTCCAGTTTTTCAATTGCTTTTTCAGTTTCACCTGAGCGGTCGTGATAAAAACTCAAAATAAAATATGCTTCGGCTTCTCCCCATTTATATTGAATTTTCTTTGATAAATCGAGGGCTTTTTGTGCGTAATAAATTGCACTATCGCCATCCGATTGGGTAAAAAGGTCTGAGATGATATTATAATTATCAACTACAACCTTGGCATCACTTTCTGTCCTGATCAGTTTTTTTACCGAGTCAATTTCGAACTGAACCTGTCCGTATGTAACCGTTATCTGAAAAAGAAAAAGACCAATGATAAAAAATAAAAGAAAAACTGAGCGGCTCTTCATAAGCTAAAGTCTCATTTTTTGAATATCAAAGATAGGAAAGTTAAATGAAAAGATAAGTTGCTAAAACGAAAAAACCGGACAACAGCCCGGCTAAATTCGCTTGAGGTATGGTACAAAATTAAAATAATTTTTTGAATCCGATCAAATTTTTTACTTCATTTAATGTTTTTGCTGCTGATTCCCTGGCTTTTTCTGCTCCCATTTTTGCCACTTTAGCCAGATAATCCTGGTCTTCAAGGATTTCAATAATCCTGTCGCGTATCGGAGCGGTGTATGATACAATGTCTTCGGCGAGTTGTTTTTTCATGTCGCCGTAACGGATTTCGCATTTATTATATAATTCATTAAAATGTTCAGCTGTTTCCGGTTTTGATACGATTTCCATCAAAGTGAAAAGGTTCTGAATTGCTTCCGGTTTTTCCTGGTTCATTTCATTTGGGCCGGAATCGGTAACCGCACGCATTACTTTTTTTCGTATTTCCCTTGGATCGTCGTAAAGGTTAATGGCATTTCCTTCCGATTTTCCCATTTTACCACTTCCATCGAGTCCGGGAACTTTTATCATGTCTTTCCCGTCGAATGTAAAAGGTCGGGGTATGGGGAATATATTTTTCCCATACATCCTGTTAAAACGTTTGGCAAATTTGCGTGCCATTTCGAGGTTTTGTTCCTGATCTTTCCCAACCGGTACAAAATGCGCTTTATGAATAATAATATCGGCTGCCATTAGAACGGGATAAGTCAGTAATCCTGCGTTTACATTTTCAGGTTGTTGACGTGCCTTATCTTTAAACGATGTTGTACGTTCCAATTCTCCGAGGTAAGCATTCATATTCAGGAAAGTATATAACTCAGTTACTTCAGGCACATCGCTTTGGATAAAAATTGTTGATTTTTCAGGGTCGATTCCACATGCCAGGTATTCTGCCAATACCTGTTTAACTCCCGATTGCAAATCCCCCGGAGTTGGATGTGTTGTCAATGAATGAATATCAGCAATAAAAAAGAAACAGTTAAAATCATCCTGCATCCTGATAAAATTCCTTACAGCACCAAAATAATTCCCGAGGTGTAAATAACCTGTTGGCCTGATACCACTTACAACAGTTGGTTTATTCATTGTCTGCTCTGTTTTATTGATGGCTGCAAAAATAGGGATTCAGGTGAAAATTAAAAACTAAAAAGTAAAAAGTTCTTTTTTTATACCTGAAAAATAATGAACGGCATATGAAAATAACTATTTACAGGAGGCAAATAATATTTTTTATTAAAATGGAATTTTTCTGATCATTTTCGAAACCTGAAAATTTGCCCGGAAAAAAAATATAATTAGTTTTACGTGCTGAATTAAAGAGAGATATGTATAAAATACCTTTATACGGAAAAGAATGGCACTGGCGCAATGTTAAAATGGAAGCGCTGGAACAAAATATTACTTTGCCTTAAGAAAGGCCTGGAAGGGATTTGTTGTTTGCGCAGCAAGTCCCTTTTTGTTTTTAAGAATAAAAGATTTTAGGATATAAGTACAGAAATAAATATTAGAAGAGATATTTCTCATTACTCAAAGTCTCATATCTGATAAAAATTAACTTAAAACTATAAATCATGGTAAAACAGAAAAAGATTTTTCTTGATGAGTCGGAAATGCCGAGGCAATGGTATAACCTTGCTCCGGACCTTCCCAATCCTTTAAACCCGCCTCTTGGTCCCGATGGAAACCCGGTTTCGCCGGATATGCTGGCACCGGTATTCCCAATGAACCTGATTGAACAGGAAGTAAGTCAGGAACGCTGGATCGATATTCCGGAAGAAATACTTGAGATTCTTGTAAGATGGCGTCCAAGCCCGCTGGTAAGGGCTTATGCACTGGAAGAGGCATTGGGAACCCCGGCAAAAATCTTTTACAAAAATGAAAGTGTTTCTCCGGCTGGCAGCCACAAACCCAATACTGCGGTTGCACAGGCCTGGTACAACAAACAATTCGGAATAAAAAAACTTACAACTGAAACCGGTGCAGGACAGTGGGGAAGTGCACTTTCGTTTGCCTGTTCGTTAATCGGACTTGAATGTAAAGTATTTATGGTACGCGTTAGTTTCGACCAGAAACCATTCCGTAAAATGATGATGAATACCTGGGGTGGTACCTGTATTGCCAGCCCGAGCATGGAGACCCAGGCAGGCAGGAACATTCTGGCAAAATACCCTGATACACCCGGTAGCCTTGGAATTGCAATCAGCGAAGCTATTGAAGCTGCAGTTAGTGACCCAACCGGTGAAACACGTTATTCACTGGGTTCTGTTTTAAACCATGTGATGCTTCATCAGACTATTATAGGGCTGGAAGCTAAAAAACAACTTGCAAAGGTTGGAATTAAGAAACCGGATGTTGTAGTTGGTTGCTGTGGCGGAGGTAGTAATTTTGCCGGGCTGTCTTTCCCGTTTATTTATGATAAAATCAACGGAGCAGATATAAAAGTTGTTGGTGCAGAACCATTCAGCTGCCCTACATTAACCAAAGCACCATTTATTTACGACCATGGAGATGTGGCAAAAATGACTCCGCTGCTTCCGATGTACAGCCTTGGCCATACCTTTATCCCTGCTCCAATACATGCAGGAGGCCTTCGTTACCACGGAATGGCTCCTTTGGTTAGTGCAGCATTAAAAGACGGATTAATGGAAGCTCAGGCAATCCATCAAAGCGAATGTTTCGAGGCCGGATTACTTTTTGCTAAAACCGAAGGTATTATACCTGCGCCGGAAACTACTCATGCAATTGCATCTGCCATCCGTGAAGCGAATCTGGCAAAAGAAGAAGGAAAAGAAAAAACCATTCTTTTCAATTTCAGCGGGCACGGCCTTATGGACCTGGTTGGTTATGAAAAGTACCTGAACGGAGAATTAACCGACTATGAATATCCGGAATCGGAAATTGGTGAAAACCTGAAAATGCTGGATGGTTATCCACTTCCCAAATAGGATTTATTTATTTTAAAATATTAAGCCTTCCGAAAAAAAACGGAGGGCTTTTTTTACTTCCTTTTACTAAGTTTGAACCTTTAGAAAAGGTTCGTTTTCAGAAAAAACTTTCAATTATTTTCTGATCCGTGCCCAGGTTAATTTGATTGACGCATTGTCTAATAGATTGAAAATCATGCCTTTTGCCAGGTAGTTCATTTTTTAATTTATTTTTCTGGCTAATGTTAAAATAGTTGCCCAAAATTCTGCATTCCTGAATAATGCCTTTTTTTACATTCACTTCAACTTCAAATCTTTTACCTTCAATCTGAATTTTATTCTGAAAGGAATATGTTGGAGAATATCCGTATATCCAGTCCCAGGTTGTAAATTTCTCCCGAATAAATTTTTCAATTTCTGAATGATCAGAGTCATTTAATATGTATTCTGAATTTTCAGCTTCCTGCAACTGGTTGGAAAAAAGAAAGCTGATAAATTCTTCAATTTCTATTTTTTCTTTCAAAAATGAAGAAATATTGGTTACCACACTCCGGTTTGATTGAACAGCTTTACTTGTATATTTTCCGGGAACAACTTTAATGGCTTTCCCCAGGTTTACAAGGTCAGAATCAAAAAGCAGGGTTCCGTGGTGAAGAACCCGGTTTTTGTAGATATGTTCAGCGTTACCTGAAATTTTTTTTCCGTCAATTAAAAGGTCGTTACTGCCTGAGGTTTCGGCTTTAACACCCAATTTTGCCAATGTTTCAACAATGGGTTGAGTAAACATTTTAAAACTTATTTCTGCCGGGCTGTTTACATTTTTAATGTAAGTAAAATTCACATTTCCCCTGTCGTGGAAAACAGTTCCGCCACCAGAAATTCTCCGGGCTATCGTAATATTATTGTTCATGCAATACGGGTAATTCACTTCCCCCAGCAGGTTCTGATGTTTCCCGACAACGACCGTATTATGGCTTTGCCAAAGTATAAAAATGTCATCTGAAAAATTTTTCAGCAAATATTCCTCAGCGGCCAGGCAATAATACGGATTGGTATTTTTTAAACGGATACAAAGCATATACTAATTCAATGCTGTTTTATACCATGCGATTTACAAAATGTAATTTACAAATTGCAAAATCTTAAGAAATTTCTTTAAAAGAACAGAAAATACTGGTTGGCCAACATTTTTTCATCCTTTTCTTATCCCTTATTCAGTCCTTAAAAATTTCTACATCTAGACAAAGGACAATAAATTTGTTTCAAAAATTATTAACCATAAAATTTATAAAAAATGAAAAAAACAGCTAAATTATTATCATTATTAATGTTGACTAATTTAATATTGTTTAATTGCGTACAAGCACAAAGTGATTTTAGTCTTGACTATAACAGGTCCATTCAAATTAAGGCAGCATCTGAAGCATCTAAAATAAAAGAAATCAAGGTTGAATGTTATGGGAGAAATAAATACCTTCACCTGGTGATAAGCAGTTGGGTGAAAACAGGAACCTTAAAAATTGAAATTATAGATCCGGCCGGCAAAACTCAGGAAAGTTTCAAAATTGAAAGTTCAGTAGCTGGCGAAGAAATGGATAATACTACACCAGTTGAATCAATGATATTTGATGAAGCATCTGGAAAAATAAGTAAAACATTTGAAAATCCCATGAAGGGAATTTGGATAATAAAAGCTATTCCTAAGCTCGTGTATGGCAAAATTGAAGTAAATTCACAGCAGACAGATATACCCAAATTGCATTAAGGAAGATTAAACATAAAAACTTAAGAAATTATAATCGAAGTATGAGACTTCTTAAAAACAAACATGTTATTTTTTTCCTGCTAATTCTGTTAAGTTTCCAAATCAGGGCTCATTCAGTACTAAAAGGCCAACTGTATCTCGATTCTACCTGGGCCCCAACTGTATATTTATCGCTGATTCCTGATTTGGATAATATTTATTCAATGTCGAATAATATGATCATTGAAAATGCAGAATTAAAAGATAATGGAGAATTTATTTTTAACATCGATTATTTAACTGATGAAGACAAATTATACAGGATTCATTTATCAAAAAAAGGAGATCCTCCTGCCTCGCTGATAATTGGGGGTAAGGATGAAAACCATCTGTTTTTTATTGCTAATAATCAAAGTTCTATAGAAATTAAAAACAATCCAGCCACAAACCTTATTTCTGATGCCGCGATATCAGGGTATTTACCTAATGAAACCTTACAGGAAATCAATCGGTTGGTATTGTACATTGACACTGCTGATTTTAGTGGCTCCTCCATAAAAAGGGAATTGATGAATACAGCTTTATCAGAAAAATTAAAAGAAATTGCCGATACTACTTCTCACCCAATTGTTGCACTGTATGCACTTTATAAAAGTAAATATGAATACGATCTGGAAGAAAATCCGCAATATTATCAACGCTTTTTAGAAAAATGGGAATCCAATAGATCAGGTTATTTTAATGAATTCAGAAAATCCATTCCAAACAATAATTACCATAAAAAACATTACAATTTATTATTTATTCTTTTAGGATTTATTACAGGTATTTTTCTTACAATTCTTTTCTTTCAATATAAAAAGAAAAGAAAATCCTTATTAAATAATTTGACAAACCAGGAAAGAAAAATCCTGAAGTATCTGAAAAACGGGAATTCAAATAAAGAAATTTCAGAAGAATTGAATATTGAAATAAGCACTGTGAAATCACATATAAATAGTATTTACTCCAAACTTAAAATTAATTCCAGAAAAGATGTAATGAATATGTTCGATTAATATATTCAAAAAATCAGGCGTTTTACTTATCATATTAAAAATAATTTATACTTCCACTTTTAAATGGGTTTAGAGTTTTGTAACTTTAATCTGGGGATGAATAACAGTAAAAAACTCAGATCATGAAAAAGGTGCTGTTTTATATTTTTTTCCTTGCTGGACAGATTTTAGCTGTAAATGCTTTTGCCCAAAAAACGGACACTCTCGGGACAGAGGATATTCTTAATATGACTCTCACCGATTTGCTTAACATTCAGGTTGTTACTGCTTCAAAAATACAACAACCGGTTAATGAAGTTCCGGCAACTGTTTTTATTGTTACAGTAGAACAAATCAGAAACAGAGGTTATTTTACGCTGGAAGAAGCCTTGTCTGATTTGCCTGGATTCCAGTTCAGGAATATCAATGGTTTTAACAGTTATATTTTTATGCGTGGGGTTCCAAGCCAGAATAACCTTATTTTGTTGATGATAGATGGTGTTCAGATTAACGAATTAAACTCAGGGGGTTTTTATGCTGGCGGGCAATTTATCATGTCAGATATTAAACAGATTGAAGTGGTATATGGCCCTGCTTCGGCTCTGTACGGAACAAATGCTGTTTCAGGGATTATTAATATTATTACAAAAAGACCGGATCAGAAACATTCACATATAAGCATACAGGGAGGGAATTTTAATACTGGGATGATCGATTTTAATGTTAAAAACAATCCGTCTGAAAACATTGGATATTCATTTTCGGGGCAGTATAAAACTTCCGAAAAAGCAAATCTGAAAGGAGCCAGGGGAGATTTCAACTGGACCAATGATATGGAAAACTTTGAGAATGACCTTTCATTTTCAGCCCGGTTAAAAATTAAAAAACTGGATGCAGGAGTTGATTATCAGGAAAAAAGAGCTTCTATGACCACTAATTTCAAATCGGTCGATGATATTTACCTCGATAAAAATTCTTTGTGGGATATATATTTTCTGAATGCCTATTTAAAATATTTAAATGAATTTCATAAAAACTGGTCGTTTAAATCAACAGGGTATTTCAGAGATGCAACTGTTAAATCAAATACAATAAATGCCATTGTTAAAGCATCTGATTCTGATCCTGGTATGCAAATTGGTTATTACCGGCCGAATCAGTTGGCAGGAATTGAAAACCAACTGAATTTTTCACCATCTGAAAAGCTACTGATCATAGCTGGTTTAATTGGTGAAACCGAATGGCTGTCTGAAGGATTTTCAGAAACCTATAGCAATTCACAGGCAGAATCCCCTGCGGTACCATCAAAGCCAAAAATTTTAAACAACAATCTTTTCAGCTATTATTCACACATTAAGTATTCACTCATAAAAGAATTATCATTTAGCGGTGGCATCAGGCATGATTTCTCGAGCTATTACGGACAGGTATTTATCCCCAGGGTAGGATTGATTTTTCAGAAAAATAATTTTATTGCAAAAGTACTTTATAATACAGCATTCAGGTCACCAAGGCCCTGGGATTATACTTATGGCACAGGGAATGAAAACCTAGAGCCTGAAAAAATGAAATCATGGGAGCTTTCAGTTTCTTATAAGATTAACGAAAAAATTAACATTAGCGGGGCAGTTTATTATAACATGATCAGTAATAAACTTACTAAACAAACCAATCAGGAATTCGACAGGTGGATCAATGAAAATGAAGTCAACACAGCAGGCTTTGAGCTGAATGCAGATTATATTGCAAATAATTTAACTTTTTACATTAATTATACATTTAATGATTCATATGATCAGCATGAAAATTTGATTCCAGAAATTTCACGCCATTGTGCAAACACAGGAGCTACATATTCTTTAAGTAAAAATATGAACCTGAACCTCAGGGCAAATTACCTGGGCGACAGGAATAATCCCACGATCATCCCGGCCACAGGCGATGATAAAATTGATGATGCCCTTGTATTTCATGGATGCCTGACATATAGCGGGATTAATAACTTTACTTTTCAGTTAAAAGCCAATAATATTTTAAATACCGAATATTATCATCCGTCGAACCGATTTGAAGGAAGGTACAGGCAACCACAACGGATTGTTTCTTTGAAAGCCACTTATAATTTTGGCCTTAAAAATAATTAGCCGGTATTTATTTGTAGGAAAGTTATATGAAAAATAAATTGAAAAATATTGTCTTTTTTATTCTGATCCTCCAGACACTAACATTAAAAAATGATTTATTGGCTCAATCACGCGAACCATTAATTAAAGCGGGATTTATTGAAAAGTTTACTCATTTTATTCAATGGCCTGAAGCTTCCGAAGGGTTTAATACAACGAACCTGTTTGTAATTAAAGTAATCGGTGAAAATCCGTTTGGAAGTGTACTTGAAGAATTATTCAGTTCGGTTAAAGTACAAAAACAGGAAGTGAAGGTTGAATATATTTCAACGATAGAAGAAATCGGATCCTGTAATATCCTGTTTATTTCCGGATCGGAAAAGGAGAACCTTTCTAAAATATTGGAGTATACAACCGGAAAGCCGATTTTAACAATCGGTGATTCCAATGGTTTTGGAAGTAAAGGAGTAGAGATCAACCTGTTTAATGAGGAAAATTATATACGATACGAGGTTAATAAAAGTGCAATTGAAAAGTCGGTACTGAATATTAACAGCTTACTGTTAAGTTATGCGGTAATTATTGAAACAAATGGGCAGAATTAGATTCTTAAAAAATATTTCAATAAAAAATAAAATGATTGCAATTATTTTATTGGTTGCAGTCAGTATAAATTCATTGGGATTTATTTTTATTGCCAGTAAAGACCTGAATAGGTTAAAAAAGGAAACCCAGTCTGAATTAAAGTTAAATGTAAAATTGATCGGAGATTACTGTATTGTCCCTCTCACTTTCCAGGCCAAACAACAAGCAGTAGAAGCATTGTCAAGGTTAAAATTTATGGAAGGGGTTAAAATAGGATATTTACTGGATAAAGACAATAATCTATTCGTAACTTATCCTGACTCATTGCCCGGGAAAATTAGTGTGAAAAATTTACCGTTAACCGGTTCCGGATATAGAAATGGTTTTTTTTATGTTAACGAGCCCATTGTTTTTGAAGGAGAAAAAATCGGAAATTTATATGTTGTTGCAGACTCATTTAAGTTAAGGCAACAAAGCCGAAACCTTGTGTTATTGCTTTCAGGCGTATTTTTGGTAATGGTTGCTATTTCTTACTTTTTAGCTGCCAATCTTCAAAAAGTTTTTACAAAACCCATTCTGAAACTGGCCAGGAAAACAGCTGAAATTTCAAAAAATCAGGATTTTAGTGTAAAACTCAAGCCTCATGGAAATGATGAAATTGGTATTTTATATAATCAGTTCAACCATTTAATGGAGCAATTGTCAAAACGTAATAAAGAAAGAGATGAGGCTGAAAAAGAAATCTCTTTCCTGGCTCAGGTCGTACGGAATATCAATGAGTCGGTTACAATTACCGATTTGGATGACAGGATCATTTTTGTAAATCAATCATTTACCAAAACTTATGGTTTTACAGAAAACGAATTAATAGGGAAAAACATTGAAGCTATCCGTTCACCCAATAATCCAAAGGAAATTATTGACGAAATTTTGCCGGCTACCTTAAAAGGCGGGTGGAAAGGTGAATTATTCAACAGGAGAAAGGATGGTTCGGAATTCCCGATTCTTTTATTAACAACAGTAATTTACAATAATGAAAATAAACCAATTGCCTTGGTTGGAATAAGTACAGATATTACTGACCGTAAAAAGACAGAAAAGGAACTTGAACTTCATCGCCATAACCTGGAACAACTGGTGGCAAAAAGGACAGCCGAACTTGAAATTGAAAAGGAAAGAGCTCTTTCAGCCGACCATCTGAAATCTGCTTTTCTGGCGACCATGTCACACGAACTCAGAACGCCGTTAAATTCAATCATTGGATTTACCGGAATTTTATTACAGGAAAGGCCGGGTAAATTAAATGATGAACAGAAAAAACAACTTGGCATGGTTCAGCAAAGCTCCAGGCATTTACTCTCTTTAATAAACGATGTCCTTGATATCTCTAAAATTGAGGCAGGCCAACTAAAGCTTAATTTTGAACAATTTAATATTATCGATGTAATTAATAAAGCCGTAGAACAGAACAAACAGTTTGCCGATAAAAAAAATATAGGATTAATAGTATCTGTTGAAAAAAATATTTGCGAAATTAATAGCGATAAATTACGGGTACAACAAATGCTCCTGAATTTATTGAGTAATGCTATAAAATTTACGGAAACAGGTTCGGTTGAAATAAAATGTTATAGATCCGGCAAAAACATTAAACTGGAAGTTATAGATACCGGAATCGGGATAGAACAGGATAAACTTGACCGCTTATTTAAACCCTTTATACAAATTGATACCGGATTATCGCGCCGACATGAAGGCACAGGCTTAGGTTTATCAATATGTAAAAAACTGACAGAAATGTTAGGAGGTACAATTGAAGTGGAATCTAATTTCGGAGTTGGAAGTAAATTTACAATAACATTGCCATTATAAAACATTAGTGTTTATGAAACAAAAGGTATTGATAATTGAAGATACACCTCAGAATATGTATATGTTGACATATTTGCTCGAAGACAGCAACTATGAAGTTATACAGGCTTTTAACGGGCGTGAAGGGATTGCTCTTGCAAAAGAGGCAAAACCTGATGTTATCCTGCTCGATATCCAGTTGCCTGAAATGGATGGCTATACTGTAGCACGTGAACTTCGTAAAAACAACGATTTATTGATTACACCCATTATCGCCGTTACTTCCTATGCAATGGTAGGCGATAAGGAAAAGGCCCTGGAATCGGGTGCCACCGGTTATATTGAAAAACCGATCGACCCCGATACTTTTATATCTCAAATGGAAACTTTTATTTGATTCTTTATGAAAAATATTTTATTGGTTGATGACAAGCCTGAAAATCTTTATTTATTGCAGGTTATGCTGGAATCGGAAGGGTATAAAATTTTTGCTGCAAAAAACGGAGCCGAAGCGTTGGGGCTTATGAGGAATATAGTCCCGGATATTATAATATCCGATATATTAATGCCTATAATGGATGGGTTTACTCTTTGCAGGGAATGTAAAAAAGACAAAACCCTGCAAAATATCCCGTTCTTTTTTTATACTGCTACCTATACCGATGAAAAAGATGAAGAATATGCCATAAGTATTGGTGCAGATAAATTTATTTTAAAACCCCAGGAACCGGACATTTTTGTAAAGATTGTTAATGATTATTTAAATGACATTGAGGGGAAAACTATTCAATCCAGAGTAACTGTTCAGCAATCAGAAACTGTTGTGCTGAAGGAGTATAATGAAGTTTTGGTCAGAAAAATTGAAGATAAGATGCTTCAGACTGAAAAAGCCGAAAAAGAGTTGAGAAGATATGCTGAAAAACTCGAAAAAGAAATACTTGAACGAAAACAGGCTGAAGAAGAATTAAGGAAATACCGGGATCAACTGGAAGAACTTGTTAAGGAAAGAACGAAAGAGCTGGAAGAAAAAAACAAAGAACTGGAAGAATACATCCGGTTATT
>JAFGGF010000056.1 GCA_016930735.1 Prolixibacteraceae bacterium | reverse complement strand
GAAGTGAAATCGCGCACCAGCGACCGCTACGAACATCCTTCCGAATCTGTTTCAAAACAAAAAATACGGCATATTATTGAAGCTGCCGAAGCCTATATCCTTGAAAATGAAATCGACCTTGAAACCCGTTTCGATGTTATTTCTGTGATTTTTTACGGGAAGGAATATCAACTGGAACATTTTAAGGATGCATTTTTCCCAACCATGTAATTTTTTATTTCAATCATTTAATATAATTTTGGCAAAATTCCATTTATGAATATCGAAGATTTGCGCGAGTTTTGCCTCTCCTTAAAGGATGTTACCGAAGGTTTCCCTTTCGATGAAACCACGCTCGTTTTTAAAATTCATAAAATTTTTTGTTTTACAAGCCTGGAAGGTGATCTGAGGATTACCATTAAAAATGATCCGGAAAAGATTATTCAAATGAGAGAGGAATATTCTTCAGTAATTCCGGGTTACCATACAAATAAAACATATTGGAATACAGTATATATTGATGGCTCAATACCTACTGAACTTCTAAAGGAATGGATTGTTGAATCGTATAATTTAATAGTGGCTAGTTTACCTAAAAAGATACAACAGGAATTAAAAGAATTATAAATATGAGAAGGCTTGTTTACATTGTTTTTATAATATTGATTATAGTAAGTCAGGATATTCTGGCTAAGGGAAAAGGTGAAAATACCATAAGTAATACAGTAACAATTGAGTGTACACCTGTGAAAAGTCAGGGAAGCACAGGCACCTGCTGGAGTTTTGCAACAACAAGTTTTCTCGAAGCCGAATTATTGAGGATAGGTAAAGGTGAATTCGACCTTTCGGAAATGTATTTTGTAAATTATGCCTATAAAAACAAGGCAGAAAAATATTTCCTTTATCATGGGAATAACAACTTTGGTCAGGGCGGGCAGGCACACGATGTTTTAGATGTGATAAAAGTGTATGGAATTGTGCCTGATGATGTTTTTCCGGGTATTAAAGTTGAAGGGAGGTTACAGCACCGTGACCTTATAAATAAGTTGAATGAAGTTGTTCAGAAAGAAAATAAATGGAATAAGAAATTTGATGCTTCCGATACCGAAAAGCTTGACCCGGTATTGAAGGAATACCTCGGGAAATTACCAACAAAGTTTGAATACGAAGGGAAACAATTTACTCCGGAATCATTCAGCGAATATCTTGATATCAACCCTGATGATTATATTGAGCTTACATCCTATAACCACCATCCGTTTTATCAATCCTTCGACCTTGAGTTACCCGATAACTGGTCTCACAGCCTGTATTATAATATACCGATTGATGAACTTGTGGAAATAATGGTTAATTCGCTTGAGAAAGGTTATACTTTTTGCTGGGATGGCGATACAAGTGAAAAACTTTTTGAGCATAAAAAAGCCAAAGCCGATTTGCCCAAAAATGAAATCGGAGAGGTTTCGCAGGAACTGCGGCAGGAAACTTTTTTCGACCGGAAAACTACCGATGACCATTTGATGCATATTACCGGCCTGGCAAAAGATGATGAAGGCAGGTTGTTTTTTAATACCAAAAATTCGTGGGGTGCCACAAGCAACGATAACGGGGGCTTTTTATATATGTCGGAAGATTATTTAAGGCTTAAAACAATTGCCATTATGGTACATCGCGATGTTATCCCGGCTGAGATAGCGGAAAAACTTAACTTGTAGAAGTGGACTTTAAATTAAAATCAGAATACATAGAACTCATTAGCCTGTTAAAGGTTACCGGGATAAGTGAAACAGGTGGTCAGGCTAAATTATTGGTTGAAGAAGGGCAGGTTTTTTTGAATGGCAAGCTGGAATTCAGAAAACGGGCAAAACTTCGAAGAGGGGATATAGTTAAAGTTTTTGGTCAAAAAATCAGCATCCTATAAGCAACCATTTCCTGACTTATTCAATCTTTATTTCATTTACCATTTATTTCATATTCAATGCTGAAATTGTGAAACATTAATTTGATAAATTAGTAAACGGAATTATTGTAACCTAAAAATCTGAACCATGTCCCGCCTAAAAATTAACTTCCTGATTTTTGCCTTGTTGATTGCATTTGGTTTATCAGCCCAGCCCGGCTTCGATTTTGAAACATATAATGCATTCAGGCAAGCAAATGAAAGTCTTACCTCAAGCCAACTTTCTGAGATGTTCTCAATGCCTGAAGAATCGTATTATAAAGGATTTGAGAATGTAATTGATTTTGATCATATAAGCTATCTTGATTCTGTTATTTTAAAGATGGATCTTACTGAAGATGAAATTGATCTGTTAAAAAAGAACCTCTTTTTTGTTACTGAAAGAAATTCTCCTTACAGTTTCGGGCATGCATTTCACAATGTGTATTCCAACGACCTTCCGGTTTTTATAACTACTGATGCCATTTTACATGCCCTGCATAAATCGTACGATGAAATACTGAAGACAGTTGAACGGGAGATTATGAGCTCCAATCTTGAACAGCTACTTGAGTCGATGTACAATAATTTCAGGATTATAGTTGATAAATATGGTGAAAATGACCAGTTGGAACAGCCTTTGAAAGATGCCGGATTATATATTACAATGTTGTATTCGTTAATAAAAGATGAGTTACAACCGGCTTTGGAAGTTGACCGTGAAACTTTAACAAAAGTATGGGAAGCTGTTAAAAGCGAACAGATGACTGAAATGTCGTTGTTTGCAGAACATACAAGAAAACTTGATTTCAGCCAGTTTACCGTACGGGGGCATTATGTTTATACAGAGATGGACAAGTTGTTGGGCGTAAAATCGCTTGAACCGTATTTCAGGACAATGATGTGGCTTGGAAGGATAGATTTTTTCTTAACTCCACCGGCCGATAATCCATGGGAGGAACCGTGGCCGGAAGAAGATATTCTGAGGATGAACCTTGCTGCTTTTATGGTAAATGAATTATTCCAGACCTCGGAGAAGTTTAACCTTTTTCAGCAAAATGAAGAAATAATTAACTACCTGGTAGGTGAATCTGATAATATTACACCTTCCGAATATCAACACATGCTTGATATCCTGGGAATTGAATCTGCAACTCAATTGCTGAATTCAGAAACATATAATAATTTAATAACAGGTATTTCAGGCAATCCCGATTTTTCACAAAAAATTTTAAGTAATTTCTTTTTAATGGATCCTTATGCTGATAAACCGGATGAACTGCCTGTTTCATTCAGGTTGTCAGGGCAACGGTTTATTATCGATTCTTATATTTTCAGTAATGTGGTTTACGACCGGATTATTTTTAATGGCGGGAAAATCTGGCGCCCGATGCCCCATCCTTTTGATGCCTTATTTGCGCTGGGGAATAACGACGTACTGCCTCTTCTTGAAGAAGAACTCGATAATTATCCATATGCAGGGGCTCTGGCAAACATGCGTTACCTTGTCGATACCAAACCGGATGAATTCTGGTCGGAAAGTCTGTACAATGTTTGGCTGAATTCAATACGGAAATTAAATCCTGTGGAATTTCAGGATGGGATGCCGTTATTTATGAAAAGTGCTGCCTGGCAACATGAAAAAATGAATACCCAGTTGGCAGGCTGGGCTCAACTGCGACACGATAACCTCTTGTACACCAAACAATCATATACAGGGGGGACGGCATGTTCATTCCCTTATTCGTATATTGAACCTTATCCTGATTTTTTTGCAAATGTGAAACAATTTGCATCCGATGCAGCCGGTTTTTTTAATAATTTACCGGTAGGAGGCCAACGGATGAATGAAGTTACAAGGTTCTTTAGGAATTTTGCCGAAGTGAATGAAAAACTGGAAATTCTGGCTGACAAGGAATTATTGGGTGAAAGTTTTAATTCTGAAGAAAATGACTGGCTTAAAACCATGCTTTTTGCCGATGGAGAAAGCGGGCGACCTCCTTTTTCAGGATGGTATTCTGATTTGTTTTTTGACCCGTGGCATGCTTCAGAAGAGGATTTTACCATTGCTGATGTACATACTCAGCCAAACGACCTGGCAGGTAACGTGGTTGGAAAAGTGTTACATGTTGGCACCGGGAAGGTTAATTTTGGCGTTTTTATTGTCAATTGCCCTGCCGATCAGAAACCTATGGCCTTTGTTGGTCCTGTAATGTCGTATTATCAGGATATTACAAACAATTTTAAACGAATGACAGATCAGGAATGGAAAGAAAAAATTTGGCAGGGTAATATCCCTGAAAGGTCCGACTGGACAAACATTTACCTGGCTAGTAGTTCGGGTGAAACCGGATTGGAAGGTCCTGAATTACCATCCAAATTATATTCTGCTAATAATGAATATATTGTAAGTAATGAACCTGTCTCAATATCAGTTTATCCTAATCCATTTGAAAACAAAATGAGTATTCGGTTAAAAATTGAAGAGAACAGCAAGATCGGATTCAAACTGATTAATTCGATGGGTTCAGTGGTTTATCAGATTTCCGCAAAGGACTATATGCCTGGATTAAATCACATTGAAATCAACAGCAGACAATTGACATCCGGTTTTTATATTCTGAAGGCAGAGATAAATAGCAATGAGTACAGGTCGTGGAAAGTACTAAAAAAATAGGCTTCAACTGTCAGAAGAAGCCTATTCTGAAAATATCATTTGTTTTTATTTATGCACATGTACATCCATTTGCGGGAATGGGATATTAAGACCTTCATTACCAAATGTTTTATATACTTTTTCTGTCAGGTCGAAATAAATGCCCCAGTAATTGGCTGCTTCAGCCCAGACCCGGACAACAAGATTTACTGAACTGTCGGCAAGTTCAGAAACTGCAATAAACGGTGCCGGGTCTTTTAATATCCTTTCATCGGCATTAATTAATCCTTCAAGTACTTTTCTGGCTTTATCAACATCATCACCGTATGCAATTCCAAAAGTTAAATCAACCCTGCGCTGTGACTCAGTTGAATAATTGACCATGGAACCGGTTGAAAGCCCACCATTAGGGATAATAATGGTTTTATTGTCAGGAGTTTTAAGTATTGTATTAAAAATCTGGATTTCTTTTACAATACCTGTATAACCCTGTGCTTCAATAAAATCACCTGATTTAAAAGGTTTGAATATCAGTATCATTATACCTCCGGCAAAATTTTGTAAAGTTCCGGATAAAGCCATGCCAACTGCCAAACCTGCAGCACCCAGAATTGCAATAAAAGAAGTCATCTGGATCCCAACCATTCCAACGACACTGATAAACAAGAGGATTTTTAAAGTAATCCCGATCAGGCTGTTCATGAATCCCCGGAGTGAAGGATCCATCGAACTTTTCTCAAATTGTTTTCTGACAGCTTTCCTGATTAAACCAATAATCCAAAGGCCAATTATTAATGTTATTAATGCACCAATCAGTTTTGGTCCAAAATCCATAATAATGTCGTAAATTTTAACCATTAAGTCATTAACATTTTCCATAACGATATTTTAAATTTATTTATCGGGATACAATTTACGGAACAAAATGTTTAAAATAAAAAAGGATTCCTAAAAATTTAGAAACCCTTTTCATATTTGATTTTATTTTTTTATGCAGTATTTTTTAAAAGGATTAAAGTGTCGTTAATACTTTTCATTTTTTCGAGTTCTTTATCGTCCAGGTTAATTTTGAAAATACGTTCAAGATAATAAGTAAATATTGACCAGTCGGTATTATCAAAGGCAAGGTCGTCATTATATGAAGCATTTAATAAGATATCCTCTTTTTTAACCCCTGTCTTACGTAAAACCCGATATAAATTTCTTCTGATTGTTTTGTTTTCCATGTTAATTGTATGTGCTTTATGTCAGTGACAAAGATTTATTAAAACCGTTGCAAATTTAAAAATTTAATTATCGAACAAATGAATACATTGTTCAAATATAATAAAAATTAAAATATATCATTATGATTTAACACTAATTAACCAGTGAGAACAAATATGATTTTATGATAATTATACGGAAAAGATTATATTTTCCTTAGGTTTTCTATCCATTCTTTTTTTAGGAAGCTGTATACTTCGAGGTCCAGAAATTTACTTAAATGTTTTTCTCCGTCACGTTCAATCCCTTCAAAAGTGAAGTTCAGTCTTTTGGCTACAGCAGCACTTTTTTTATTCCCTACAGCAACTCTTATCTGAATCCTGTTCATATTGAGGTTCCGAAAAGCGAAATCTACCAGTTTTGCAGCCGATTTTGTTACAATTCCCTTTCCCTGCATTTTTTCTGTAATCCAGTAACCCAGTTCAGTTTTGCAATTTAACCGGTCTGTATCTTTGTATGCGATTAAACCTGTAAATTCTCCTTTGTACCAAATGGAATATACTTCGTCGCGGTCGGCAACCGGGGTTTCCAAAATTGATTTCAGGAAAGCTTCGGTATCTGAAGGTTTCCTTGTCTGGTCAACAAAAGGCAGCCACTTTCTCAGAAATTCCCGGTTTTTGTCAATCGCATCAAAAATAATAGGGGAAAACGATAATTTTACCCTTTCAAGCTGTAGATTATCATCAATTCTAAGGTATTCCATAATCAAAAATATGATATAAAAATAAAATTAATTAAAATCAGTCATTTCCGTATAAATCGTAAATAATATTAAGATATTTCATGATTTAGGCTAAAAGGGCAGAATTAAATATATTTGCTTTTTTTAAATAAAACTTGAAATGAAAAGATTGTATTTGTTAATTGTGGCTGGAATTTTATTGTTTCCGGCATTTACATTTTCTCAGGAAAATGCAAGGAAAAAGGTTTTAATCGAAACTGATTTTGGCAATATAGAAGTTGAACTTTTTAACGAAACACCACAACACCGCGATAATTTTATCAAACTTGTTAAAGAAGGTTTTTACGATGGATTATTGTTTCACCGGGTAATCAATAACTTTATGATACAGGGTGGTGATCCGAATTCGAGGAATGCCCAGCATGGACAGGTATTGGGAAGTGGTGATCCGGGATATAAAATTCCCGCAGAAATAGTACCGGAATTTTACCATAAAAAAGGGGCACTGGCAGCAGCCCGTCAGGGCGACCGGACAAATCCGAAAAAAGAATCAAGTGGTTCACAATTTTATATTGTTCATGGAACAGTTTACACACCCGGGCAGTTGGATACCCTTGAAATGCAGATGAATGCCGGGCTCCGACAGGAAATCATGCGTGACTGTTATACAAAAGCTGAAGCTGAACTGAATAAATTCAGGGAAGCAAAAGATGAGGCAGGTTTTAATAAATATGTTGTAAAAATAAGAACAGAAGCCGATTCATTGTACCAGGTTGCTGATAAAGTTACTATTCCTGAAAACAGGAAAAAAGATTATACAACCATTGGCGGATATCCTTCACTTGATGGGCAATATACCGTGTTCGGGCAGGTAATTGAAGGCTTGGATGTCATTGATAAAATTGCGGCTGTAAAAACCGACCAGCGAAACCGTCCTGTTGAAGATGTTAAAATGAAGATAAAAATTCTTGAATAATTGCCTATGCGGATTTTTATCCTGACAGTGATAACAGTTATCCTGAGTTCATTTACATGTTTTTCACAGGAACGATTAGTACTGGTTTCGACAAATTTGGGTGATATGAAATTCAGGCTGTATGATGATACGCCTAAACACCGCGATGCGTTTATTCAGCTGGCAAATGAAGGTTATTATGATGGAACTTTATTTTACAGGGTAATAAAAGATTTTCTGATTCAGGGTGGATCCAAAAGCTCGAAAAATGCACCTACCGGAAAACGAATCGGTTACGGCGATCCCGATAAAACTGTTGACGATGAAATCATTCCGGATTATTTCCATAAAAAAGGAGCTTTGTGTGCCCCCCGTCAGCCTGATGAGGTTAATCCTTTTAAACAGTCTGATATTTCACAGTTTTATATCGTAAAAGGTGAAGTTTATACTGAAGGTCAGCTTGACACTCTCGAACTTGCGGTTAACCGCCCGATCAGGAACAGGATTGTTAAAAAAATATATACCGATGATATCAAGGATCAATTGAAAATACTGAGGGAAGAAAAGAAAGTGGATGAATTCAGGGAGATCGCTGACCAGGTAAAAGCTGATATTGAAACAGAATATAACCTCGATCCGAATGTGCTGGAGTTTTCCGAAGAACAGAGGAAGGTATACACTACAATAGGTGGTTATCCGGATTTGGATGGTAAATACACAATCTTTGGGGAATGTATTTCCGGCTTTGATGTGATTGATAAAATTTCAGCTTTAAAAACCGATGAAAACCACCGGCCGTTTACCGATGTGAAAATTAAAGTAACTGTGCTGAATTAAAATGACTTTTTCAATCTTGAATATTAAATACTCATCCCCTTCTGTCCATTGGACATCCCAGCCTGACTGTCTGGCAGGTTCCCCCATTTGGGGGAAGACTGAGATGGGGGTCAGTAAAAATTCAGATATAAAAAGATTGTTTTTTATTCCTTTTAAATGGATTATTTTAATATCAATAATAATATTTCTTTTTTCCTGCGGAACAAAAAAGGAAGAAAAACAGGCACCTGAAAAGCCGGTTCAGGAGAAAAAAGTTGATGAGGGAAAGGAATGGCAGGAGGTTGTTTCTTCAATTGCAAAAGTTGTTTCCTACGATGGCGACCGGATTCTGGAAACAGGCAGGGGATTTTTTGTTGCTGAAGATTTACTGGTGACAAAATATTCACTGTTAAACGATGCAACCAATGCTCTGATTACTCCCTTCGATGAAAATAATTCGTATAAAGTAACTCAGTATGTAGCATTCGACAGGATCAATGACCTCATCATTTTAAAAGTCGAAGGAATTTCAAAAAAGCCCGTTCAATTGTTTAGCGGAGTTCCTCCCACAGCGGCAAAAACCATTTATATTACACGGCCGGCAAGTAAAACCATTCCTTTGCATACAGGGAAATTTTTAAGCTATTCCAATATACAAGGGAATAAACTTTTTAAAGTTTCAAATTCAATACGTTCAGGGCTTACGGGTATCCCTGTTTTTGTTTCCAATAAAAAAGCCATTGGTTTAGGGTACACTGAAACAGTCGATTTTAAACTCCAGACTCTGGTTGTTCCTTCGGGATTTGTTGCAGACCTGCTGGGAAAGGCTGAATCGCCAAAGTTACTCGAAAGCTTAAAAATAACAGGGAACAAAATTTTATCGGAAACCAATAGCAAAATTAAAGGCTTATTGATTGAAACTGATATGGGAAACATTACCATCCGGCTTTTTAATGAGACTCCCGCATACCGCGATAATTTTATACGGCTGACAAGGGAAGGGTATTACGACAGTCTGCTGGTTCACCGGGTAATCAAAGGATTTGGGATACAAAGCGGGGCTGCCGACACCCGTTATGCCACTAAAGATGATATTGTTGGCTGGAAAGGTCCCGGTTACACAATCCCGGCCCACATTGTACCGAAGTATTTCCATAAACGTGGGATGATCGGCTCACCGCGGAAACCGGACACCAAAAACTCACAACGCCGCTCCGACGGATCACAGTATTATATTGTTTCAGGCAGGCTTTACAGCGACCCGGAGCTGGATGAACTGGAAGCTGAAAACAATTATAAATTTTCGGCAGAACAACGCCGGGTATATAAAACCATTGGCGGTGCACCTCACCTCGATGGAAGTTATACTGTTTTTGGAGAAGTAACCTCGGGAATGGATATTGTTGACCGGATTTCAAAAGTGGAAGTGGACCGAAACTGGAGACCACAGGAGGATATTAGAGTAAAAAGGATAACCATAATTGAATAGAGGTTTGTATTTCATTTTATTTAGTAATGACTTTAAACACCTCACCTAATTCCAACCCCTTTTTCAACCAGAAAGTTTTTAAGCCCGCTTTTTCAGCCCCTTTAATGTTTTCTTCAACATCATCAATAAAGATCGATTCTGCAGGGTCTATTTTTGCCATTTCAATGACTTTCTGAAAAGAACTTACAGCAGGTTTGGCATCACGGATTTCATGCGAATAAAATACATCGGCAAATATTGATGTAAACGAAAATCCGTTTTCTTCCGCAAATTCTTTTTCCAGCCTTTCGATATGGATCAAGTTGGTATTGCTGAAAAGGTAAACCTTGTATTTATTTTTCAGTTTTCTGATAGTTTCGATTCGTGAAACCGGTATTCCGTCAAGCATGGCACACCAGGCATCATTAATCTGCTGGTCTGTCAGATTAGAATTTTTCAGTATTTCCCGAACCCGGTTCCGGAATTCCTTTGGCGAAATTTTTCCGGTTTGGATGTGGTAAAAAATATCATCGGAAAAACCAAGTTGCCCATCAAACATATCATAAGTAAAGCCCATCTTTCGGAACGCTTTTACCGAAGCCATAAAATCAAGGTCGAGGATCACTCCTCCCAGGTCGAAAATGATGTTTTTAATTCCTTTCAGGTCAATCTTCATTTTATTACTTTTAGCCCGGCAATATATTGAATAAATCCGGGATGAGGATAAACAGAAAACATTTTCATACCATCTGGTTAAAAAAAGATAATCCTTCGGTAGTTCAGGTTATCGACCAGCGAAAGCTTCCTTTTGAATTTTTGGTTTTTGATATTAGAAACAGGGAAGATGCCTTTTTTGCCATTCGTGAAATGGTGGTCAGGGGGGCTCCATTAATCGGTGTAACCGCTGCCTTTGGAATGTTTCTTTCTGTTTTGAATTACCGGGGCAAAAATTTCGAATCATTTTTAATTGAAACCGGCAATTATTTAAAATCTTCACGCCCGACAGCTGTGAACCTGGCTTTTGCGGTTGACGGATTTTTAAAAGCAGTTTCAGGATTGAAAGGAGAAAAAGCCATTCAGGCTGGATTAAAATATGCTGAAGATTTGAAACAAAAAGAAATCGATTTCGGAGATCAGATTGGGAATGCCGG
>JAFGGF010000355.1 GCA_016930735.1 Prolixibacteraceae bacterium | reverse complement strand
GTTCTTATTTCTGGTATGTTTCAAAAAATAAAATTTGAATTAAAGTTTCTTATTCTTTACATCATTCTTGGTGGTCTTTGGATTTTATTTTCAGATAAAATTTTGTTGTCTTTTACCCAACAGACCGAGGTACTTACTGAACTTCAAACATACAAAGGCTGGTTTTACGTAATTATTACAGCACTGTTGTTTTATGTAATAATTAAAAAACACCTGAATAAACTCAGAAATATCAGTTCCGAATTGAAAGAAAAAAATAATGCGTTGGTTATTGCATCTGAAAAACTGTTAAACTCTAGTAATGAGTTATCTGAGGCAATAAAGAAAGCAGAAATAAGTGAATCTGAACTAACTTTTTACAAAGAAAATCTTGAAAAGATTATCAGTGAAAGGACTGAAGATCTCGAGAAAAAGAATAAAGAGTTGGAACATTTTAATAATCTTTTTATAAACAGGGAATTCAGAATAAAAGAATTGAAGGATGAACTAAATGCCCTTAAAAATAGACTGAAATATTAAAAATCTTACTATTTAGTTACTATTTAACAGATTTGCTGAAACTCCTCGCTTATAAAATAGATCCTGAAAATTATTCATATATTGCATTCAACTGTAATAATTTAAACTTTTTTTATTATGAAAAAACTGGCCTTAACTTTTACCCTGGTTATTTCCATTTCTTTTTTATCGGTTGCTCAGCCGGCAGAAGAAATACGAAAAGGGAAAAATTTAATTGAAACCCGGATTTATTCAGATGGAGAAGATGCTGCATTGTTAAAACTGTATGAAGGGCTCAGGGTTGCTGATGTTTCAGATGGTATGGATATGGTTGGATTACCTGGTGTAGGATTGGTTAATCCTGAAATTCATCCTGATTGGGTTGATACAGAAAACATGGCCCATGTAATCAGGGGAATTGCAGTTACAGCAAGATATGTTCCAACTCAACGGCCGGCGCTGCCAAAACCGGGAGAAGATTTCTCACAATGGGAAGGCAATTTTTATAATACTTATTCACCTGAAACCTTTACTCCTCTGATTCGCCCCGGGTCGGTTGTTGTAATCGACGATGTGGAAGACCGCGATATTGGCTCAATAGGCTCAAACAATATATTAAACTGGTACAGGCTTGGTGCTGTTGGAGTTGTTACGGATGCTAGTTCACGCGATACCGATGAAATAGCTCTGGAAAAAGTACCTCTCTATTTACGGAAAAAAGGAAGAGGTATACGTCCGGGCAGGAACGAACTGGAATCGGTAAACCGCCCGGTTGATATAGGAGGCGTTTTGGTTTGCCCCGGCGATGTGGTTGTTGCCGATGGCGATGGAGTAGTTGTTGTTCCCAGGAAAGTTGCTAAAGAAGTAGCTGAAAAGGCGCAGAAAGTCCTGGAAAATGATAAAGCGGGACGCCGTGGTTTATATGAAAGCCTGGGAAGGTCATTGGATAAAACAGTAAAATAATTTCAGCTTCGATAAAATAAATAAATAATCTTTTATAAATAAAGCCTCAAATATTAATATTTTATATTAAAAATGTAAGTCAAATACTGTGGTATCTTTGTATTTATTGGTAATTTTATCGGTAAACTACAACTAACTTATTGAACCATGGTTAAACGATTAACAGCATCAGATTTAAACATTCGTTTAATTCAGCTGTACTTTAAAGCTTTTTTATTTGTTTGTTTATTTCTATTTTCATGTAAAAACAAAAGTGAAGAAATTTTTGGAAAACTTGAGGAAGGCAGTATCAAACCTTCCGGGATAATCATAAACTATCCTCTGGAAGGAACAATATTCCCGCCTGAGTTTCCGGCTCCGGAATTCATTTGGAAAGATTCAAACTCAGGGAAAGCAACATATTATATTTCTGTTTTAAATAATAAAAAAGAAAAATTATTTACCTGCACTGTCGATTCATTATTCTGGAGGCCTGATGCCGGCGACTGGGAGAATATTAAAAAACAATCTGACAATGAAAAAATTAATATCATTATTGTAGGAGAACACAGGGGAATTACAAAAAAAATATCCTCTGCAATTTCATGCTTTTCCATTTCTGCCGATTCTGTAGGAGCTTCGGTTTTTTACAGAGGTGTACCCTTGCCTTTTGGTTATGCCATTCAGCATTTTAATGAAATAGAGTGGTACCTTTGCAATGTGAATGGTGAAAAACCAAAAAAAGTATTGGAAAATATGCCTGTTTGTGCTAATTGCCATTCCTTTACTAAAGAAGGTACCAAGTTAGCCATGGACATCGATTATGGCAACGATAAAGGGAGCTATATTGAAACTCCGATAGAGGATACAATAAAACTGACTCACGATAAAATTATTAGCTGGAGCGATTATAAAAGGGAAGACAGGGAACAAACATATGGCCTGCTCTCCCAGATTTCTCCTGATGGCAAATATGTTTTATCGACTGTAAAAGACCTTTCTGTTTTTATTCCGGTTGACAACCTTGAGTATTCACAGTTATTTTTCCCTGTGAAAGGGATTTTGGTTTATTACGATTTTGAAAAAAGGGCTTTTAATGAACTTCGCGGAGCAAATGACAGGTCGCTTGTACAAAGCAATCCGTGCTGGTCGCCCGATGGTGAAAAAGTTGTTTTTACCCGTGCCAAAAGTTATTTTTCTCCTGCCCTGGCAAATTCACATGGCGTTACATCAAGAAAAGAAGATGTCATAGAATTTCTTAACGGGGAAAAAGATTTCAAATTTGACCTTTACCAGGTTGATTTTAACAATGGCAATGGAGGAGAGCCGGTTGCGGTACAGGGTGCATCTCATAACCATTTAAGCAATTACTTCGCCCGCTTTTCACCAAATGGAAAATGGATTGTTTTTTGCCAGGCTGAAAATTTTATGCTTTTACAACCCGACAGCAAAATGTATATAATGCCTGCCAATGGTGGAGTTCCACGCCTGATGAACTGTAATACCGGTAATATGAATTCATGGCATTCATGGTCTCCAAACAGTAAATGGATTGTTTTCTCATCTAAAAAGAAAGGGGCTTACACTCAGTTATACCTGACCTATGTCGATGAATCGGGAAATGATTCTCCTCCTGTATTTCTTGAAAATATGGCATTTGAAAAAAAAGCAGCAAATATTCCCGAATTTGTCAAAAACTGCAAACCGTTTGATTTAATAATTGATTCTTTCTCAAAGTCATCGCTCTATTACGACACCAACAGTTCCAAAGTCGACCTTGAACGGATTGCTGAATCATTAACCGATAAAAAGAAAACCAGCGGATTAACCTACCAGGAAGAAAGATACCTTGGTATTCTTTTGAACCAATTGAAAGAAATGGAAGAAAAACAAAAAAGCCAGAATTAATTCTGGCTTTTTTAAGTCGGGGTAGTAGGATTCGAACCTACGACCCCCTGCTCCCAAAGCAGGTGCGCTAACCGGACTGCGCTATACCCCGTTATATACTCCAATGCCTTGGCATAGAAGTATTATATTTTATACATTTTCAATTAACCAACACCTTCGCTAAAGCTACGGTGCATGAAAGCGGTGAGGGCGGGATTCGAACCCGCGGTACAGTGTTACCCGTACGTCGGTTTAGCAAACCGGTGGTTTCAGCCTCTCACCCACCTCACCAGTAATATAGCTAAAATTATTTAAGGTAATTTTTATACCCGTAATTTCAAAATATTAAGAACATAATGCCGGAATTGTTATCCGAAAATTATGAAGCTTAATCAGCCTCATTTTTTATGTGCGTGCAAATGTATTAATTGTTTTTACATTG
>JAFGGF010000354.1 GCA_016930735.1 Prolixibacteraceae bacterium | reverse complement strand
TATTAGTAGTACTGATATATGTGCCACAGTGAATAAAATACCAGGTGTATTTGCAGCTCTGATTAAAAATACTCCTGCCTTTTTTCAGGAAATTGAAAGCAATGATATGGCAGTTAAATGCCTGGGTGGGCAAATAAAAGGATATGCTTTATCCAGTAATAAAGTTTTAACTTTCCCTAATGCCGTTATTAATACTGATATAGAGTTTAATCAATGCCTGGCTAAAGTAAATGTATTGGCAAAGGAGATAAATGCATAAAACAGAAAAGTGATTTTTGCTTATTCCCTAAAAATAAATTCATAAATCAATATAATTCCGATTAGTATTTTTTAGTTTTTCCTCATAATGTGAGAATGATGTAAATCTAATTCAGAATTATGTAATGCCTCATTATTTAAAAAGCCTGAAATTTAAAGATTATTATAAATCAGGGTAACCGACCCAAAATTTATGTTTAAAATAACTACGTATGCCTCACACAACTGATAATCAAAATTCAGAAAAGAAAAAATTATCATCTTCTTTAGAGAAAGCGTTAATTGATTCTGAAATTCGTTACCGACGGCTTTTTGAGTCGGCTAAAGACGGGATTTTAATCCTTGATGCCGAAACAGGGATGATTGTTGATGTAAATCCATTCCTGATAAACTTATTAGGATACGCAAAAGAAAAATTCATACAAAAGTCAGTTTGGGAATTAGGTTTTTTAAAGGATATCGTTCAGAATAAAGAGAAATTTTTAAAATTACAGGAAAAGGAATATGTACGTTATGAAGATTTACCGCTGGAAACAGCCGATGGACGAGAAATTCATGTAGAATTTGTGAGCAATATATATTTGGAAGGTAGCCAAAAGGTAATCCAATGCAACATACGGGATATTACTGAGCGCAAACGGACGGAAGAAGTAATTCGTCAAAAAACTGCACTCCTTGAAGCCCAGCTTAATTCTTCCATCGACGGAATCCTTATCGTTGACAACCAGGGGAAAAAGATTCTCCAGAACCAGCGGACAATTGACCTCTGGAAAATTCCACAACATATTGCCGACAATGAAGACGACCATTTACAGGTTCAGCATGTTATGCATATGACAAAAAATCCCGAAATGTTTGTCAAAAAGATTATCGATCTTTATGAACATCCGGATATTAAAAGCTTTGACGATGTGGAACTGGTGGATGGAACTGTTCTTGAACGGTACTCAGCACCTGTTCTTGACAAGAATGGTCAAAATTATGGAAGAATATGGGTATTTCATGATATAACCAAACGCAAAAATAATGAACAGAAACTTATAAGCGCCAAAAATAAAGCGGAGGAAAGCGACCGTTTAAAATCAGCCTTCCTGGCTAATATGAGCCACGAAATCCGGACCCCGATGAATGGCATTCTTGGTTTTACTGAACTTTTAAAAACCCCAAAGTTAACGGGCGATGAGCAGCAGGAATTTATTCATATTATTGAGAAAAGCGGAGCCCGGATGCTCACCATCATTAATAATATTATTGATATCTCAAAAATAGAATCGGGGCAAATTGAAGTTTCAATTTCGGTAACGAATATAAATAAGCAGGTCGAAGACATTTTTAATTTCTTTAAACCCGAAGCAGAAAAGAAAGAATTGAATTTCTTATTTAGAAATGCACTACCCCCCAATAAAGAAATTATCAAAACAGACAAGGATAAAATTTTAGCTGTACTCACTAATCTTGTAAAAAATGCATTAAAATTTACCCAATCAGGTTCCATTGAACTGGGTTATCAAAGGAAGGATAAATTCCTTGAGTTTTTTGTTAAAGATACTGGTTCAGGCATTCCTCCGGAACAAAAGGAAATCATTTTTGAACGGTTCAGGCAAGGCAACGAATCAATAACCCGGAATTACGAAGGAGCCGGATTGGGATTGGCAATTTCAAAAGCTTATGTTGAAATGCTTGGGGGTAAAATCTGGATAGAGAGCAAAATAGGAAAGGGTTCAATATTCCGTTTTACCATTCCTTACCTTAATGGAATTGAAAAAAAAGAACAACTTATTGCTGTCTCTGAGAAAGAGATTGATCAACCCGGAAAATATAAGATACTAATAGTAGAAGATGACAAAACATCCGGGATGTTATTAAAAATTATGATTATGCCTCTATCCAGTGTTTTATTACAGGCCACATCAGGCCGTGAAGCCATCGATATCTGCCAAAACAATCCCGATATTGATTTGGTACTAATGGATATTAATATGACAGGTATGAACGGACATGAAACCACGCGCCATATCCGCCAGTTTAATAAAAAAGTAGTGATTATTGCACAAACAGCCTATGCATTTACCGGCGATCGTAATAAGGCAATAGCAGCAGGATGCGATGATTACATAACTAAACCTATAAATCAGGCAGCTTTATTAAAAATGATACAAAAACATTTGAACCCGGGAAATGTGAGAATCATGTAACTCTTATCCTGAATTGTGTAACACTTTCAGGAGCTAACGCATTTACCTTTATGAATGATTTAAAAAATTTAAATAAAGCAAAATGAAAACACAAGAGACAAAAAACCTTGCAAAAAAAATCGGCTTGTTTTTTTTTGCATTCCTAATGGTTTCACCATTCATGTCGCACGCAAAAAAAGTTGTATTCCTGAATTCGTCTGTTGTCCCATCAGCCAACGGGTATATTAAAGTGAAAAAGGATAACAACAAAAATTTTGTTGTTAAAATACAGGTGAATGATCTGGCTGAAATCAGTCAGCTTCAAAATTCAAAACTTACTTATGTAGCATGGATGGAAACAGACCATGGAAATACAGAAAACCTGGGGCAGTTAAAAAGTTCAACCGGATTTTTATCAAAAAGGCACAAAGCATCACTGGAAACCATTTCATCGTATAAGCCTGTTAAAATTTTTATTACATCCGAAGACGATATTAATGTCCAATATCCGGGAAGGCAGGTGGTTTTAACAACCGATAATTTTTAGTTCTTTTTCACGGGAAAATTGTGTGGATGATATAGCTCTTTTATTAAATTGATGGAATACATTTTATCGCATATAATCAGAGCTTTATGAATTTTAATAACCATTTCAACAATTTATTAATATGTCATTATTAACTATTATAATTGTTATTTTGGTTGCCGGAGTTATCCTATGGCTTATAAACAGCTATATTCCCATGCAACGCACGATTAAAAATATTCTAACTGCTGTTGTAGTTATTATTCTTGTGGTTTGGTTACTAAGAGAATTTGGAGTTTTGGATAGCTTGCAGAATGTGACAATTTAGGTTCATTTTTGCCTTCCTATTGTATGGCCTATCATTATATTTTCTCTTTTAACTTTTACCTTTCAACTAGTTATATTTTTTAGTTTTCAATGGTAATAGATATAACTCCCGATGAAGTTTAATATACTAGTTTGTGTAATTTAGTATTTCAAATTTCATGTTCGTTTCATAGGAACATAAAACCAATTGCGGTGCTGATAAAACTGGCGCTGTAATTGACTTTAAATTTCCAGCCACGAGTTAACATATCGACAAGAATATATAACGTTGATTTTGAAAATGTGTGAATGATGTAACTAATTATCAAAGTTGTGTAACAATTACTGCTTTATTGAGGGATAACTTTGAATGGTGTAATAATTTAATTACACTATTAATATTATAACCATGAGAAAAATACTTTTTATGCTTGCTGCAACAACATTTATAGCTGGAGCAATTTTCACCGGGTGCAATTCTCCATCGCAAAAACTTGAAAATGCGGAGGAAAATGTAATCGATGCAAAAAAGGCGGTTTTAGATGCACAAAGCGATTTAAACCAGGCGCGTCAGGATTCAATTACAGAATACCAGCAATTTAAAATTGAATTTGAAAATAAAATCATTGCAAACGAAAAAAGCATTGAAGAGCTAAGAACAAAAATTGTAAGCGCCGGCAAAGAGGATAAAATATTGTATGAAACAAAACTGACCGAGTTGCAAAAAAGAAATTACGAATTGAAAATAAAACTGGATAGTTACGAAGAAAGTGGAACGGATCAGTGGCAATCATTCAAGTTAGAATTTAAACACGATATGGATGAATTGGGAAAAGCATTTTCCGATTTTACTGTTAGCAATACAAAATAATACAAAAATAAAAATAATTGATCCGATGTTTACCAGGCCTTTTTCAAAGCACAAAAAAATCAAATTTTATAAAATAAAAGCATCGGCAAAAGTTTGGAAAGTTCAAATTAGGTTACCCTGTGGATATTGTGTTACAAAAAACGATACAATTATTAAAAAGAACAAATTGATTATTTTCCACGTATTGAATTAAAAAATAAAGTTGAGGTGTTGTAGTTGGTAAATGGTTGGTTTATAGGTCATGGTTATTCATAGGTTGTATTTTAAATTGCGGGTGAAATTCCCGCTTTTTCATTTAAAAAAATGAAAAAATCAATTCGCACACTTCATTCTTAACCCGATCGTTGGCATATTATTTACTTCATGCGTACCACATAAAAAATTTGGGGCTTCAGAAGCCAGGGCAGACAAACTGCAAAAAGAAAATTCAAATACACTTGATAAACTGAACGAAAGTAAAAAGCAGGCAATGAAAATGAACCAGTAGAAGGCTTCCCTGCAAAAAGAAAACGATGCGGTTCAAAAGAAATATGCTTCAATTCAAAATGATCTGATAGCACTAACCACTGAATCGAATATGACCATCATAGAACAGGCAAATCGGTTAAAACATCTCGAGGATATTATCGATTCTCAGTTGGAAATAGCCAGCAGGCTTAAAAATTCAATAGCCGATGCATTGATGAATTATAAGGCAGATGAACTTTCTGTTTATTTAAAGGATGGAAACGTACATGTATCGCTGGCAGAAAAACTATTCTTTAAATCGGGCAGCGATGTGGTGATTCAAAAGGAAAAGCTGCACTTAAATCGCTTGCCACTGTTTTAAACAGCTCAGAAGATTTTACCGTTTCCATTGTAGGCCATACTGATGATGTTCCGATTAAAACAAAAATGTTTGAGGATAATTGGGATCTAAGCACAGCAAGTGCTTCGTCTATTGTTCGCATTCTTACTATTGATAATGGTTTTAACCCAAATCGTATTACTGCTTCCGGTAAAGGCCAGTTCCACCCGGTAAAACCAAATAACATGATAGAAGGACGAGCCGGAAACCGCAGGACAGAAGTTATTCTTTCGCCCGATTTACAGGGAATATACAAGCTTTTGTATCAATAAAATTTATTGACGGGAAAGCTAAAACACTGCACTTGGTTGGGGGTGCAGTGTTTTTTTTATTGTAAAAAAACCAAATCAGGTCTTTTAAAAATTCCGGTGAACATGAAAACCTTTCCAAAAGAATCCTTCCTTCATAATTCACCATGCAAAAATTGCCGGGGTTTAAATGTATAACCCGGCTGTGTTTTTGCCAGCAAATGATGCACCCTTCTTCCGTTTAAGCGATCTCCCCAGAAAATCAAGTGAGACTATAATGAAACATTGTAGCGCTTCATTGCTAGCTAAATTGCAAGTGGTAACCCTCCGGGAATTATTTGATTAATAATGGCACTGCAATATATTCAGAATGTGTGAATGATGTAACTAATTTCTAAAGTTTTGTAACAGTTGCCGGGGGAAAGAGAAATATCTTTGATTATGAATTTATTAACTGCACAACATAAATAGACAGACTCAAAAGAGCTGAGTTAATTAAAAGATACAAGTGAAAAACTCACCTTCATTTTGGAAAAATAATTTTATAATGGGTTGAGATGAAACGAACCAACACAATAAAATTTTGAGATACAGGAGGATGATTATTGTGGCGAGTTACCTGTCTGACTGTGCAAGCCAGGCAGGCATGGCTTACCATAAAAAATGAACAATTATATGAAAATGCTAAAGTTTACCATAATAGGAATAATGTTATTTTTTACTGCCATTTCACATGGACAGGTTTCATTAAGCTATAATTTAGTAATGCCTCCTCCATGGGGACCTGCCGGATACACAGATGTGCGTTACTATTATCTGCCCGATGTGGAAGCCTATTTTGATATTCATTTTTCTAAATTTATCTATTTTGAAGATGAAAAATGGATTTACCGGTCATATCTTCCAAAGCAATACAGTAGTTATGATTTGTATGGTGGATACAAAGTAGTAATGACAGAATATTACGGCAATACTCCTTTCATTTATTTTAAAGAATATAAAATAAAATATGCCAAAGGTTACCGTGGTTTGGAGCAAAAAACTATTGGAATTGATACTGTAGCTGAAAATTCCAGGATAGAATTACTTTTTCAAGTATTTTCCGCTAAAATGGATAGCCTGAATTATATCAGTATTGAGGAAAAAAGCCATGCTAAAAATAAAGGAAAAAATCGAACCCCAAAAAGCAGAAAAGACAAAAAGTAATTAATGAAGCTCTTAAGTCAGAAATGTGTGAATGATGTAACTATTAATGTGAATTGTGTAACACTTCAAGTATTCCTTTGAAGTAATTTTATTTTTAATAATAAAATCTCAGCAATGAGATTTATAATATTCAATGCCATGAAAAATTCACTTTACATTATTGCTGTCTTACTTATTATTTTATGGGGTATTATAACCTTCGGATTTGACTCATCCCGTTATTTTGATATTCTGCTTCTTTTGGCAGTTTTTATCATTTTGCTCCGATTTTTTTTCAACAAAAAAAAATAAATATTAAATAAAATGAAAAAACAAATTTTAACTTTCGTTTTACTGATTGTAGTAAGTGTAATTTTTGCACAAGAACCAATTTCGAAAGGACATTCGCAAATTAATGTTGGAGTCGGACTTTCTACATGGGGAGTTCCGGTTTATTTAGGGTTAGATTTTGGGGTACACCCGGATATAACGCTGGGTGGTGAGCTATCTTATCGCTCATATTACAATAACTGGTCCGATCATAAATACCACCACTCTATAATCGGTATTTTAGGAAATGCCAATTATCATTTTAATAACGTATTAAATATTCCATCACCCTGGGACTTCTATGCCGGATTAAATCTTGGTTTCTATAACTGGAGATCTCCGAATGAGTATGAGGGGTCACACACTTCAGGAATTGGATTGGGGGCTCAAATTGGTGGAAGGTACAATTTTTCCAGGAATATTGGAATTAACCTGGAGTTTGTAGGAGGAAATACAGCCACAGGAGGAAAATTTGGAATAACAATAAAAATGTAATTATGGAATCAAAATTTGACATGAACCAGTGGGGATATATTAAAGATAAACTCAGGGAAAAGTACCCTGAATTAACCAATGCTGATTTGAATTGGGGACATTTATTGAGAGATGATTTGTTACAAAATATTTCTACCAAGCTGGGTAAAACAAAAAAGGACTTGTTGGATGTAATTGAATCATTTGATTATTCTTCCATTAGGTAAATAAACAAAATAATAAACTTAGAAATAAAATGAACTATTTATATTTAATTATTCCTGTAGTAATATTCCTCTTCGCAGGAATTAGAATTGTAAGGCCTACACACCGGGGCCTGATTGAACGGCTTGGGAAATATCATAGCCTGGCTGCACCCGGATTTCACTGGATTATTCCGATAATCGACCGGTTATTTCTGGTGAATGTAACCGAACAAATGGTGGATGCCGAACCACAGGAAATTATCACCAACGACAACCTGAATGCCAGCGTTGATGCCCAGGTATATTTTAGGGTAAAATCAGATGAGGAAAGCGTAAAGGGCTCGATTTACAATGTAAATAACTATAAATGGCAGATTGTAAACCTTGCCCGAACAACGCTTCGTAATATTATCGGGACACTTACATTAAAGTCTGCAAATAGCGAACGTGGTAAGATAAACTCGGAATTGTACCGGACCCTGCATGAAGAAACCAAAAGCTGGGGCATTGAAATTGTGCGAACTGAACTAAAAGAGATTGATCCGCCAAGAGATGTACAGGAAACCATGAACAAAGTGGTAAAAGCTGAAAATGAAAAAATTGCGGCCATCGATTCTGCTACCGCAGCTGAAACCGTTGCCGACGGTGTAAAACGTGCAAAAATTAAAGAAGCTGAAGGATACAAACAATCGAAAATTTTGCATGCCGAAGGAGAAGCTGAAGCCATAAAACTGGTAAACGAAGCCGCTGATAAATATTTTATTGGTAATGCCCAGTTGTTACGAAAACTAGAAGCATTGGAAGCTTCGCTCGGGAATAATGCTAAAATTGTTATACCAACCGGATCTGATTTGGTGAATATTATTGGCGAAATGGCAGGAATACTGCCTTTGGAAAGAAAACAAAAAGAAAAATAATTTCCCAATTTATAAAATATTACATGCAGTTAAAGATGAGATAAGATAAAGTATTATCATGAAAAGAATATTGATTGCCTTGAATTATGATCCAAGCGCCCAAAAGATTGCTGAGACAGGTTTTTATATAGCCAAATCAATGAAAGCTGAAGTAACATTATTACATGTTTTAACAGATCCACAGGATTATTTGTTAACCAATCATATTACCATTATGGGTTTTGCAGGCCACCTTGATACAAGTGAGAAATTAACTAAAGAAACTATTGATTCCAAAAAGTTATCTCTGCAATTTCTCGATAAATCGAAACATTATTTAGGAGATGATCATATTCAAACACTCCTTGAAGAAGGTGATTGTGCAGAAGTTATTTTAAAAGCAGCAAAGAAAATTAGTGGAGATGTTATTGTAATGGGTTCGCACAGCAGGAAATGGTTTGAAAAATCAGCCATTGGAAGTGTTACTGAAAAAGTTTTACTAAACGCAACTATTCCGGTATTGGTCATCCCAATAAAAAAGCAAAGTAAATCCTGATCCTGAAATTATTAATAACAGGATAGATTTCATTCCAATAAAGTGAAATAAAACAACTAAGAGAAATTAAACAACAGTGAAAAAAATATTTGAATATGCATCACAAGATCTTCCCGATTTTGTTAAAGAACGCGACGTATTTGGACAAGTAAAATCAAGACGAACTGCTGGATTTAAAAGATTAAAATACAAATCTTTAAATGCCCCCGATTTAAAAGTTACTTACGCAGGCCTTGGAATACGATCACTGGCAACTTTTATCGATTTAATGGTTGTATTTACGCTACTGCTTATCCCTGAAATATTTCTCTTTTCTTTCAATTTCAGCGATATTGACTTAAACATTTACCGAGTGTTAATAAGTCTCAGTTCCTGGATATTTTATCATGTTACATTCGAAAGTTCTGTTTATCAGGCAACCCCGGGGAAAATGCTACTAAAACTAAAAGTTATTGACTTGTATGGGAAAAATATAAGTGTTGTAAGAGCCGTGTTCAGATGTTTATCGGTGTTTATTTCCACAGTTCCTATCGGTCTTGGTATATGGTATATTTCAACTGATTATAAAAAACAAGGCTGGCACGATTTAATAGCTGGTTCTTATGTAATAAAATCATAAATCTCTAAAAAACAAAACAATATGAAATCAGTAACACAATTAGGAATCTGGATGGATCATTCAATTGCCTACACCATGGAATTATTGAATGATACTATTATATCAAATAAACTGGAATCAACTCCGGCCTTCCCTGATCAAGTTGAAAATCTGAGATTAGATGAAAGCCTGATGCACAACAAGAAACAAAATCAGTACGCGGATTTTTATAAAAAATTAAGTTACATTATTAATGATTATGACGAGGTACTCCTTTTTGGACCCACCGATGCCAAATCCGAATTATTCAAGCTATTAAAGGAAAATCATCGCTTTGAAAAAGTTAAAATTACTGTTCAATCAGCGGATATGATGAGCAATAATCAACAGCAGGCTTTTGTCAAAGATTTTTTTACACCCCAATAAAATAATTCAGAAGTTAAATAATGAATGAAATAAAACAGAAAAACGTTGCTGTTGTAGTTGCTCACCCCGACGATGAAACATTGTGGGCGGGAGGAACAATATTAAGCCATCCTTCATGGAATTGTTTTATTGTTTCAGTTTGCCGGGGAAATGATAATGAACGTGCTTCAAAATTTTATAATGCGTTAAGAGTGCTTAAATCAGAAGGAAACATGGGTGATTTGGATGATGGTCCCGAACAAATTCCATTGGATGGAAATGAAGTTGAGCAAACAATTCAGGATCTGTTGCCCAAAAAACATTTCGATTTGATTATCACACATAATCCAAATGGGGAATACACACGCCATTTGCGGCATGAAGAAGTGAGTAAGGCGGTTATCAACCTCTGGAATTATAATAAAATAACTTCCGATGAGCTTCGGACTTTTGCTTATGAAGATAACCATAGAAAATACCACCCACGGCCTGTGCAAAACGCAGCAATTTACCGGAAATTAACAAAACGGATTTGGCTAAGAAAATACAGTATTCTTATGGAAATTTACGGTTTCAAAAAAGATAGCTGGGAACTGCAAACAACTCCCCGCGACGAAGCCTTCTGGCAATTTACAAATTCGTCGAATGCTAAAAAGTGGCTTAATAACAGGGGAATCTACAGATGAAAGTTCTGGTTTTATATGATTACCCTCCCTCGCCCGGAGGGCTTGCCACACAGGGAGATCTTTTATATAAGGGACTTGTTGAAATGGGTATTGATGCTCATCCGGTGCATTTCGAATCGGCACAGGAAAAGGAATGGTATTACCGCTGGTTTGAACCCGATGTTGTTGTTGGTGTAGGCTACTGGGGGCACACTCCGCAACTGGTGCTTCATCCGCAAAGGTATGGTGCTCAACCGGTACCCTGGTTGGTTGCCGATGGTTATATTGCCAACTACCAGGAAGTTTTAAATGCGTTGCCACTTATCCTGGTCACATCAAACTGGGTGAAAGAGATGTATGTCCGCGATGGAATTAATGCAAATAAAATTAAAGTTTTACCTGTTGGATGTAATACTGATTCGTTTATTCCATTTCAAAAAAACGATCCTAAAATTTTAGCTGTCCGCGAGGCGCTGGGAGTATCTCCCGACCAGCTAATGATTCTAACTGTTGGAGGAGACGCAGCATCGAAAGGTGCACAGGAAGTGATGCAGGCATTGGCCATTATCGATTCCAAAGCGCCCGACTGGAAGTATGTATGCAAGGTATGGCCGCAGCCACGAACCAAAACTCAAAATTTACTTGATCTGGAAATGGCGGCACACCTTGGTATTGAAAAAAATGTAACGTATGCAACCAATAAAATTTCCCGGAATTTTATGCCTTACCTGATTGGAGCTTGTGATATTTATGCAGCTCCTTCGCGCCTTGAAGGTTTTGGAATGCCGCAGGTGGAAGCCGGTGCATGTGGAAAACCCGTTGTCAGTATTCAAGCCATGGGAATGTTGGATACGCTCATTCATGGAGAAACAGCCCTACTTGCAAAAGTAGCCCGGAAAATTGCCGTAAATGAAGTTTTACTTGGTGAAGAATCAGGGTTTGAAGATCAACATAAAGTTGTATTTCATATTCCGCGGATTGTGGATTACCGGGCCAATGTCCAGGATATTGCAAAGTACTTGTTACGACTTATGAATGATTCTGCCATACGTGATAAAATGGGCAAAGCAGGCAGGGAGCGGGTGGTTGCGAATTTCGACTACCGTGTTGTTGCAAAACGGTTTGTGCAGATTATAAATGATAAATTGGGGATATATTGATATCGGCCCATACTTTTAACATAATACTAATAATCATGAAAAGAACAGAAAACAAAGTTGTCATCGTTACAGGTGGCGCCTTAGGAATTGGAAGAGAAACTTGCATTTTATTGGCTAAGGAGGGTGCAAAGGTCGCTATAACCGATGTTCTGAACAAAGAAGGTCAAAAATTAGCTGATGAAATTAATCAATCAGGCGGGGTAGCAAAATTCTGGCATTTGGATGTAGCAGACGAAAAAGAGGTTGAAAAAGTTTATGCCGAAGTAGTCCATGAATTTGGAAAATTGGATGCTACAGTTAATAATGCGGGAATTGCCGGCGCTGACAAGCCAACACACGAATTAACCGAAAAAGAATGGGATGCGGTAATGAATGTAAACGTAAAGGGAGTTTTCTTCTGTACAAAACATGCCATTCCTCACCTGCAAAAATCGGGGAAAGGAAGCATTGTAAACCTTTCCTCCATTTACGGGCTGATTGGAGCAGGAGATATTCCTCCTTATCACGCTTCAAAAGGTGCGGTCAGGTTAATGACAAAAAATGATGCACTTATTTATGCAAAAGACAATATCAGAGTGAACTCCGTGCATCCGGGTTTTATCTGGACACCACTGGTGGAAGCGTTGGGTAAAAATAATCCTGAATTCAGAAAACAGTTGGATAACCTGCACCCCATAGGACATGTTGGCGAACCGAAAGATATTGCATTTGGAATTCTTTATCTGGTATCTGATGAATCAAAATTTGTTTCTGGTAGCGAATTAGTTATTGATGGCGGTTATACCTGTAAATAAATGGAGTGGAAAGTGAAAATCATTTTGTAAAAAGAAGCGGATGGTTGAGAGCCTCTGTATTAGGTGCCAATGATGGTATTCTTTCTACCACCAGTTTAGCCATTGGAGTTGCTGCCGCAAGTGTGGCAAGAGGCCCAATCATACTGGCAACCCTGGCAGGCTTGGTTGCGGGAGCTTTGTCGATGGCTGCTGGAGAATACGTTTCTGTAAGTTCGCAACTGGACGTTGAAACTGCAGATTTAAAAAGAGAAAAAAATGAACTTGCCAGTACTCCGGAAATTGAACTGGAGGAACTTTCTAAAATATACGAAAAAAGAGGGCTGACCAGCGGTTTAGCCACAGAAGTTGCAAAACAACTTACTGCTCACAATGCTTTGGAAGCGCATGCCCGGGATGAATTGGGACTTAATGAAATATCCAGGGCAAAACCTTTGCAGGCTGCCTTTGCATCTGCATCTTCGTTTTTATTGGGCGGAATATTTCCTCTTTTAATTTCACTTTTTGCTCCTTTAAATCAAATGATTTACTTCCAATATAGCTTCTCTATTTTATTTCTTGCTCTATCCGGAACTATTGCAGCAAAAGTTGGGGGTTCGGTAATTATAAAATCTGTTTTAAGAATTTGTATCTGGGGAACCATTGCAATGGTAATATCAGCATTGATTGGATATCTGTTTGGAGTTAGCATAAATTAGGTTTTTGGTATTAATTATCTGACGAAAAAATGAATTTCATCGATTACTACAAAATATTGGGAATAGATAAAAATGCCGCTGTAAGCGACATTAAAAAGACCTACCGAAAACTGGCCAGAAAATATCATCCCGATTTGAATCCCAACGATGCAGATGCGAAAAAGAACTTTCAGTTAATCAATGAAGCCAATGCAGTACTTAGCGACCCTGAAAAACGCAAGAAATACGACAAATACGGGAAAGACTGGCAACATGCCGAACAGTTTGAAAATGCAAAACAACATCATGAACAATCTTCAGATTTTAGTGGACAAAAGTATTCCAGGGCACAATACAGCGGCGATTTTTCCGATTTCTTCGAATCCATGTTTGGTGGTTCAGCAAATGCAGGCAGAAACAGGCAGGTAAAATTCAGAGGCGAGGATTATTATGCGCAATTACAGCTAAACCTTACAGATGCTTATAAAACCCACAAACAAACCCTTTCCGTAAATGGCAAAAACATAAGAATAACCATCCCCGCCGGAATTGAGAACGGGCAAACAATTAAAATTGCAGGGCATGGAGGACAGGGAATAAACGGCGGGCCGAACGGTGATTTGTATATTACATTTTCAATTGCCAATTATCCCGGAATCAAAAGACTGGGAAATGATTTATATACCCATGTTGATTTAGAATTATATACAGCGGTGTTGGGTGGCGAAATAACCCTCGATACTTTGAGTGGAAAAGTGAAACTAAAAGTAAAGCCCGAAACGCAAAATGGAAGCAAGGTAAAACTCATAGGTAAAGGATTTGCTGTTTATAAAAAGGATGGGCGGTTCGGAGACTTATACATAACCTACACGGTTAAAATCCCAACTCATTTAACCGAAAGGCAAAAAATCTTATTTACTGAGTTATCAAAATCCTAATATTTTATCATGAAAGCAACAAAAATAGATGATTTAATAGCGGTAAATGAATTCTGTGTCAATCACAATATCGAGATTTCTTTTATAAACCTTTTAAAGCAAAGCGGATTAATTAAAATCAGCAGTATAGAGGCAAGGTGCTTTGTTGAAAAGGAACAGCTTCCCCAGCTTGAAAAATTTGTTCATTTTTATTATGACCTGGATATTAACCTCGAAGGGATTGAGACCATAAGCTATTTATTGCAGCGAATAGAAAACTTCCAGAATGAGATTGTTGTGCTTAAAAACAGGCTTCGGCTTTATGAAGGATGATATTTAAATAACGATTAGGAATACAAGTAATTAACAAGATAAACTAATGCAACCCAATATCGGAAAAGAGATTGAACAAGCAAAAGAAGCAGCCCTGGAAGTCCTGCTTCACAACGCCCACGGACCATTTCAAGGTTTGCCACGCACAGCAGGATGGGGATATCCGGAACCGTATACACGGGATCTGATGATTTCCATCCTGGGGATAGCTGTTTCTGAAAATAAAAAACTATTGAAGAGTATTCGCAAAGTGTTGGAAACACTGGCAAAAAACCAAACAGAACATGGGCACATCCCTTCGCTGGCACACGATAACGATGACCGCGGTGCCAGCGATACTACCCCACTGTTTTTGCTGGCAACCGGTATATTCAGAAAAGTAACAGGTGAAGCTGATTTTCTGGCTTCGGCTGTTGAAAAAGCATTGGTTTGGATGAGCTATCAAAGCCCTTCCGACAGGTTCTTAATCGCTCAGAATCCCACCAGTGACTGGCGCGATGAACAATGGGTGACTGGTTACGGATTATATGTGAATACACTGGTTTACAGCTATCTCAAAATGCTCGGGAAAGATACATCTGCAGAAAAATTACGTCGCGCAATGAGCCGTTTTACCATAACCGGAGGACTCATGCATCGCCATGTACATGAAGGCCTGGTGGTAAAACACAAACCTTACTACGCTTTTTGGTCTTATAAAATTTTTAGCAGCGAACGTTTTGACCTTCTTGGAAACAGCCTTGCCATTCTTTCCGGAATTGCTTCACCTTCGCGAGCCGATGAAATGATTTTGTGGGTTGAGGAAGAATGCGCTGCGATGTGCGAAAGAGGGGAATTAAAAGGAAAGCTTCCTCCCAATTTTTTCCCATTTATTAAAACTAATGATCCCGACTGGCACGAACGATATTCAGTTTATAACAAACCAGGGGATTACCACAATGGCGGAATCTGGCCCTTTATATGCGGATTTTATATAGCTTCCTTAGTTGCTGCCAAGAAATTCAAGTTGGCTGAAGAAAAACTAGCGGCACTTACACAACTTGTCAAATTAAAACGTACTGAAAATCTGGAATTTGGATACAACGAGTGGATTAAAGCACAGGATGGGAAACCAATGGGACAGGACTGGCAAACCTGGAGCGCAGCGCTTTATTTGTATGCAGCAAAATGTGTTGAAGAAAAAAGAACTCCATTTTTTGAAAAGATTAGACATCATTCTAATAAATAGTAAATACATCATAATTAATGACAACAACTGAAATTCAAAACAAACTATTGCCCTTGGAATCATACCTGTTGAATTTTGCTTATAGCCTGACTGATAATAGAGATGATGCTAAAAATCTTTTACAAGATACTTTTTTAAGAATTTATAAATACGGCGACAAATTCGAAATGGGATCAAATTTTAAGGCATGGTCATACACCATAATGAAAAATATATTTATCAATAAATATAATCGTTTAAAATATTTTAGGCTAAATATACTTTATACTATAACTGCAGAAATAAGTATAACCAGCTGTTCATATCGATCAAACGACACTGATCCTCTCTCAATTTATGCAACTAAAGAACTAAGACTTACAATAAAAACTCTTGATGAAAATTCTAGAAAACCCCTGGAAATGCACATTGAAGGTTATAAATATGATGAGATTTCAAAAAAACTTGGGCTTAAAATTGGAACCGTAAAGAGCAGGATATTTTTTGCCAGAAAGAAACTTATGGCAAAACTTGCTGATTATCAATACTAATTTGCAGTTAATGCATGTTTTACAGGATAAAAAATCATCAAAAAATAATAATTCAAAATGAGACTATTTTTTGAATATATGATCAGAATTTTTCGGGTAACAATGGCAATTTATGCCAGAACGCCCATAACAATTTAATATTTTTATTATGAATAAAGGAACAGTAAAATTTTTCAACGAAACCAAAGGATTTGGGTTCATTAAAGACTCAGAATCATCAAAAGAGTACTTTGTACATTCAAACGGATTAAAAGACAGTATCAGAGAGGATGATGAAGTTACCTTTGACCTGGAAGAAGGGAGAAAAGGATTAAATGCAGTTAATGTAAAACTAGTATAGTTTATATATTGAAATACATTTATAATTTTAGATCCCGCTAATAGCGGGATTTTTTTATACCAATTTTAGATCCGACCTGTGAAATTCTTCGTACGCCTGCAAAACGGTTAAATGAGAAATTAAATAAGCCAGCGAACTTTCAGCACCCTGGTTTCGGTTTACGCCATATCTTTCGAAACCATCGCAACATCCCTTGGTTTCAAAATCGTAAAGACTCATCCGTAAATCGTTTTCACCCAGAAACCACAAAAATGAGGTATAAAGTTTATTCAGGTAATCTTTATCTCGCGTAATATGAAAAGCCTGATGAAACATTAAGACCGTAGCCATTGCATCGATGGGTTGCTGTGCAAAAACAGAACGCTCGCCCTCTTTTTTGTACCATTTTTCATTTCCTATAATCGAAAGGTAATTATCTGTTAATGTGTGGCTGGTCAGAAAATTCATTGTTTCTATGGCTGTGTCAGTAATTTTCTGATCATTCAGTATTTCAGCAGAATGCAATAGGGCCAAAGGCAAAATTCCATTATCATATGCCAGTAAAGATTCAAACCAATACCAATCATCTGTCTGATTCTGCTTATAATGATTTGTCAGAATATTCGCGAGATTTCTTAGTCTTTCCGTCATTGAATCGTCGGATGGATTGCTTTTCAGGTAATAGCAAATCCCAATCATGGTATTGGCAATGCCCCTGATGGATTTCAATTTTTCAAAATTAGGTGATGCATTA
>JAFGGF010000353.1 GCA_016930735.1 Prolixibacteraceae bacterium | reverse complement strand
GGCATAATATCGTATTGTTCAAACGACGGGCTACAACATAAAATGTATAAAACAACCAATGGAGGACAAACCTGGGAAAGTATTTCAACAACAAATTATTACCAGCAGATAAAGTACATTCCAGCTGTGGATGCCTATTGTAGCATGAATATAAATGGCGGGCTTTCCTATTCATGTGATGATGGACTGACATGGACTACCGTTTCACACTTTAATAATATTAAACTTAGGAGCGTAAACTGTAGCTCCTCCGGAAAAATATACTTGGGTGGATTGGGATACATATTTTACTCTTCTCCGCTTTTAACGGTATCAGAAAATGAAATGACAATTGAAGCAACAACCAATAGTACAAAAACATTTGATATTCTTTCAAACACAAACTGGACAGTAATAAGTAATCAAACATGGTTGGCAGTTAGTAGCACAAGTGGTTCAGGAAATTCGACGATAACATTAACAGCAGCGGAAAACCCTACAACAGCTACAAGAACTGCAACCATTACAGTTTCTGGCGCAGGTTTAACCAGCCAAATAATAACTGTTATACAAGATGCTGGCATATATACAAGTGGTATTATTAAAATAAGAAAAAATCCTGTTTCGATGTTTCCAAATCCAGTGACAGACGAATTAACAATAGATGAATTAAGCGAAAATGCAACAATTTCAGTTTTCGATTTAAATGGAAAGTTATTAGTAAATAGGATAGCCAAATCAACAACTATGAAAATTAACTTGAGCATTTTAGCAAAAGGATTTTATTCCATTATTGTAACTGACAAAAAAGGAATTAAAGCCAGTAAACTTATAAAACAATAAACATAAGAAGATTTGCAATTTCAGGATTAAAACCCTAATGTTTGACTATGTAATAATAATGAATGAAAATTAACAAACCGCAATAAAGCGCTATAATGCATAGCGGGGTTTGGTTGTGCTCCATCCACGCTCAGAGGCTTCAGGGTTCGTTTCGCAGTTACCCCGGAGGCTTTTAGGGTGTAACGGCAACTTACAAGCAGACAATAGGTACAATTTAAAAAAGGAAAATGAAAATATTTGAGAAGATTATATTATTGGAGATCGCCTTACTGGTGATTTCCGTACATTCATTTGCTCAGGGGAAAAATGCTCACATGTCAGATTCAATCATTTATTCAGGAAAATATTTCGGGCAAAAGCCACCCGGTAAGATTCCTGAGTTATTTGCTCCTGAACTAATGAATGCTGAAGCCGGGTATCATTCGACCATTGTTTTTTCTCCTGATCTGACCGAAGCTTTTTGGAGCCCGATGGAACGAAGTGGTTGTATGATGCATTCAAAAATTGTGGACGGTGTTTGGTCAGCGCCCGAAAGAATTTATTTCGGTCATGAAAAGGAGGGTGGTGAACCTGCATTTTCTCCTGATGGAAACAAACTATATTTTCAGTCTTTCCGTCAGCCAAAACAGGGAGACCCTGAACGGGAGCGGATATGGTTTGTTGAAAGAATACCGGAAGGATGGTCTGAACCAAAACTTATAGATGAAACCATATTGGAACACCCTTCACACTGGACATTTACTTTTGCTGCTAATGGTAATCTGTACTTCACCTCAGAAAAAAAAGGAGTCAGAGGGGGACAGGATATTTACTATGCTGAGTTTGACGGTAAAAAATTCTTGGAACCACAGGACCTTGGTGAAATGATAAATACTTATGGCAAAGAATTAGCTCCCTGTATTGCTCCTGATGAAAGTTTTATTGTATTTACAAGGGTTGGCGATGATACAAAAAAAGCAGATTTATATGTTAGCTTTAAAAAAGCTGATGGTAGCTGGGCAAAAGCAATTGAACTGGGACCACATATTAATACAGTTAATAATGACCTTTGTGCATCGTTGACACCTGACGGGAAATACCTGTTTTTTTTAAGCCAAAGGGAAGGGTGGCACAGGATTTTATGGGTTTCTTCAGAAATTATTGAAGAGTTAAAACAGCAATCTTTAATGGATTAAGGCAATACAGGTAACTGTTGTACAATTCATTAAATACCCTTAATCCCAATAATTTTTATTATTTAACGCATTTATTACCAATGCTTTCTGGGAAGTTCGAAGTTTTAATAGTATTTAAACGGAAAATGCTGATTTACTCGTTTATAAAGTAACCTCCCTGCTTAGCCTGATATCCCTCGATGATGAAGCAGCATGGATTACATAAACCCCTTTTTCCAGTGCCCATCCTGAATTTTCTTCATCCCAGTATGATAACTCAGAAACAGGGATGGTTAATGTCAATTCAGCTGTTTCACCTTTGTTCAGTAACGGGGTTTTTGTGAAAGCTTTCAGTTCCTTAACCGGCCGGTCGATTGTAGTTCCGGGTTTTGAAACATAAATTTCCAAAGCTTCTTTACCTGATGTTTCACCTGTATTTGCAATTGTAACATTAATGTAAACGGTATCATTGTTTAATGTAACATTCATATTTTGATATTCAAACCTGGTATAGGATAATCCGAATCCAAAAGGGTAGGAGACTTCAATACTGTTTTTGTCGAAGTGGCGGTAGCCAATATAAATTCCTTCTTCATAATTTGTATAATCAACATTGGCTATCATTTCTTCTTCCGGCTTTTCTTTTCCTCCAGAAATAAATGAGTTGGCATTCATTGGTTTGCCCTCCATCGGGAAATTGGCACTGGATGCATGGTCTTTGAGAGCTATCGGGAAAGTCATCGGCAGTTTGCCACTTGGATTTATTTTTCCGCTTAAAATATCGGCTACTGAATTGCCGCCTTCCTGCCCGCCCTGCCAGGCCACTAAAATGGCATCGGGTTTTTCTTTCCAGGATGCTGTTTCAATCACTCCTCCTATATTCATAACAACCACTGCTTTTTTACCGGCTGCATGGAAGGCATCGCATACTTTTTCGACCATTTCCTGTTCAGTTACTGACAATAAAAAATCATTTTCTTCCACTCTGTCCTTACCCTCTCCACTGTTTCGTCCAATTGTAATGATGGCAATATCAGCACTTCCGGTACATTGGCCGAGCAGATCTTCTGAAGGAACAAATTCCGGAGGAGAGTAAATATTCATCATTGCCTGAAGTGTACCTTTGGGTTTTTCAAATGCTTTTTCGTTGGCTGCCCTGTGTTCTTCAAATGCATTTTTTGCAGCTTCATTTATTTCATATCCGGCATTTTTCAGCCCTTGTTCAAGTGAAACAGTATAAGCTTCATTTACATCGCCGGAACCTGTTCCCCCGGCAATAAAATCATAAGAAGTTACACCAAAAAGTGCAATATTTTTTACCCCTGTAAAAGGAAGGGTTTCATTATTTTTCAAAAGCACCATTCCTTCAGCTGCCGAAAGCCGGGTAATCTGTGCATGTGCTTCCAGATCGGGATTGTTGCTGAAATGGTATTGTTCCATTTTCCGGGAGTTCAGTATCAGTTTCAGAATCCGTTTTACAGAAGTGTTTATGTCTTCTTCCGTTAATTCATTGTTTTCTGTGGCTTTTATTAATGATTTATATTGTTTCCTCGTTCCCGGTTCCAAAAGGTCATTCCCCGCATGGATCTGTGCAGGCGGATTTTTCCCGCCGTACCAGTCTGTCATTATAATTCCTTCGAAATTCCAGTAGTTGCGTACAATATCTGTAAGTAAAACGCGGCTTTCAGAAGTATAAGTTCCGTTCACCTTGTTATATGATGACATCAGGGTCCATGGTTGTGCCTTTTTTACAATGATTTCAAATCCTTTCAGATAAATCTCACGTAAGGCCCTTTCTGATACAATCACATCGTTGTTGTTCCGGTTGGTTTCCTGGTTATTGGCAACAAAATGTTTCACCGAGGTTCCTACACCATTTGATTCTATTCCATTCACCATAGCAGCACCAATATTTCCTGTTAAAACAGGATCTTCAGAATAATACTCGAAATTCCGTCCGCATAATGGATTTCTGTGGATGTTTGCTCCCGGGCCCAGGATCATGTCTATTCCATATTCAAGTACTTCGTTTCCCATTGCTTCTCCAACCTGTCCAACCAGTTCGGTATTCCAGGTTGAAGCCAGCAAAGTACCAATCGGGAAGGCTGTACAGTAGTAAGTTTTATTGTCATTCCTCCGGGTTGGGTTAATACGTAAACCTGCAGGCCCATCCGACAAAATAATGGATGGAAGACCCAGACGGGAGACGGCGACAATTGTTCCGGCTGCTCCCGGAACACTCTCTTTTGATGGCCCCAAACCAATCCCTGAGCCCATTCCTGAACCTTTCAGTATCCGGATTTTTTCGTCCAGTGTCATTTGAGAAAGCAAATCATTTGCCCTGGCTTCAATCGGTTCTCGTCCGTCTTCGTAGATATCAAGCAATCCATTCCGGTTTAGGTCGCGGAAAGTGTAACCATCAACCGTAATTTCCTGCATCTCAACCTTACTGTATTTGTCTTTTTTATCGATGTTCAGAAAGTTTTTATTGATATAAATTGCTCCGGAAATTGCGGCCACCACGATCAACCCAATTATTACCAATACAACTTTTAACAGGATTTTCAGGAATCTTTTCATGGTACTTCAGATTATTAATATAATTTCAGAATTTATTATTTACATACAAAAATAGGAAAAACATTCACTATGAGGCAAATTGCCTCAGTATATTTTGTAGTTTTGTTGCTGTGGATAAAAAATTGATTGAAAATATTTTAAAGAATTATTTTAACGAAGGAGTTGAATCTTTTTTGCCACATATTTCCATAAACTGTGTTGTATTGGGTTACAGGCATCCGGGGTTACAGGTGCTTGTATATAAAATGCCTGGATTTGAAAACTGGATGTTGCCCGGGGGCTATGTTAAAAGGAGCGAATCGCTTGATGAAGCAGCATACCGGAATTTGGATTTGGTTGGCATTAGCCGGGTTTTTTTAAGGCAAATTAAAATATTTGGCGAAGTGGGGAGGGTATCAGGGTTTGAAGGATTTAAAACCGGCAATCCGGTTCAAGACAATAAAATTTTAACCTGGGTAGGACAGCGATTTGTATCGGTTGTTTATTATGGATTAATCAATTTTTCAGCCATTCAGATTGCTCCCGGTGGATTAATGAATGAACTGACCTGGCTGGATGTTAATAAACCGGAAAAGATGGCTATGGACCATGCTGATATTGTTGAAGAAACAAGAAAAATTCTTGGCACTGAAATATTGAGTCATCCGGTGGCTTCCAGTCTTTTACCGGATTTGTTTACCCTAAATGAATTAAGAGGATTATTTGAAGCAATTCTGGATCGCAGTATCGACCGTGGCACCTTCCGCAGAAAAATATTAAAATCAGGGATTTTGGAACAGGTGGATCAAAAAAAGGACAGCCAGGGGCGTCCATCACATCTGTACCGGTTTAACCGGGAGGAATATAAACGTTTCCTGGAAGAAAAAACCAAATTCGGATTTTGATATATTAAGTTTTGATCAGCCAAATATTTAATTTAAAGATCAAACCATACATCAGATTCATTGTTATTTTTTAGTAATTATTGATTCCTTTATCAGACTTTTGGAAGAAATTCGTTTGATTTCGGTTTCTTTGCAGAATAATTTAACCGAGGATGGACCGATCCGGAAAAAGATCAAAATCAGCAGGAAGAGGAGCAGGATTGTTTAGCGTACTTGGGCCTTACAACAGGATTGTAATTGTGTTGATTGTTATGGCTTTGGCAGGTAGTAGTATCAACCTCCTTATCCCAAGAATTATATCACGGGGAATTGATGATTTTTCAGCCGGACAGTTTAATGTAACAAAAGTTATTGTTGAGTTTCTGATTGCTGCTTTTGGAATATTTATTTTTACTTTTCTTCAGGGAGTTATACAAACTTATACGGCAGAGAGGGTGGCAAGGGATTACAGGAAAAAGGTTGCAGATAAAATTTCACATCAGAGTTATTCGTATATATTAAAGTCGAATCCGGCTAAATTCCTGACCAACCTGACTTCCGACATGGATTCAGTCAAGATGTTTGTTTCACAGGCTTTTGTCAGTATTATTTCCTCGTTGTTTGTGATTATTGGTGCGGCGGTCCTGCTTATTATGATCAATCTGAAACTGGCTCTTGCAGTTCTTGCAATAGTCCCGATAATTGCTACATCATTTTTTATTGTGTTCCGGAAAGTCAGGGTTATATTCAGAAAAAGCCGGAAAGTAATTGATGAACTGAACCGGGTAATTAATGAAAGTATCCTGGGGTCAGCGCTTATCAGGGTACTGAATTCGCAGCAACCTGAAGCATTAAAATTCCTTGAAAAGAATGTAGAATCACGTGATTTGGGGTTGTCCATTGTAAAGCTTTTTTCAGTGCTTGTCCCAATCATCATGTTTGTTTCAAATTTAGCTGTTGTGACGATCCTTGCCATGGGTGGCCATTATGTTATCCTTGGAACGCTTTCGCTTGGGAACTTTGCTGCATTTACGAGCTATCTGATGATGTTGATATTCCCGATAATGATGATCGGTTTTATGAGCAATATTATAGCATCCGCAACAGCATCGTATGAAAGGATAAAACTGGTACTTGAAGAACCGCCACCAAAAGAACCCGGAACGATCGATTCGGAAATAAAAGGGGATATCGTCGTAAAAGATGTGTTTTTAAAATACAGTGAAAAACCTGTATTAAAAAATATTTCGTTTTCAATTAAAGCAGGCAGTAAAGCAGCCATTATCGGACCAACAGCAGGCGGGAAAAGCCAGTTGCTGTATATTCTTTCAAACCTGATCCCCCCTGATTCGGGAACTGTTGAATTCGATGGTATCTCAATTGAGCAATATTCGAGGGAGGTTTTTTACAAACAATTGGGTTTTGTATTTCAGGACAGTGTAATTTTTAATATGAGCCTCAGGGAAAACATAGCTTTTAATGATGAGGTTAATGAGGAGTCGTTGGTAAAAGCGATTGAAACAGCTGAATTGGCCGACTTTATAGAAACCCTTCCTGATAAATTTGAAACCCTGGTTTCGGAAAGGGGAACGAGCCTTTCGGGCGGGCAAAAACAAAGGATAATGCTTGCAAGGGCCTTGGCTATTAATCCCGGAATATTGCTTCTTGACGATTTTACTTCCAGAGTTGACCAGAAAACGGAAAATAAAATTCTCAGTAATATCCAGAAAAATTATCCTAACCTGACACTTATTTCCGTGACACAGAAAATTGCACCGGTTAAACATTTTGACCAGATTATTTTGCTTATGGAAGGTGAAATTATAGCTTCAGGTAAGCATAAAGACTTGCTGGAAAGATCACCCGAATACAATCAGATTTACAGTTCACAACGAAGCACACATCATTATGAATTATAATCTGAACCAGGCATCGGATAAAAAGGCAGCCAAAAAACTCCCGCTGGTTGTTTCACTCAGGAAACTGATTACTATTATCAGTGGTGAAAGACGAAACCTGATCATTGCATTTACCGCCATTTTCCTGAATGCAGGGCTTAGCCTCCTGGGACCTTACCTTGTTGGTTATACAATTGATACACATGTTCAGGCAAAGGATTATAACGGACTTCTTATGTTTTCGGCGATTTTGCTTGGAATGTATGTTATCGCTTTTGTAGTAAATTATGCTCAGATGAAAATGATGGGGGGAATCGGGCAACGAATGCTTTTCAGCTTACGGAACTCAGTTTTTAATAAATTACAGGAACTTCCGCTTGATTTTTTTAATCAGAATAAAGCAGGAGACCTGATCTCCAGGATCAATAACGATACTGATAAAGTTAACCAGTTTTTTTCTCAGTCGCTGATGAGGTTTATAGGCAGCCTGATTACGATGGGCGGAGCAGGAATTATACTACTGATAATAAATCTTCCACTTGGGCTGGCCGCGCTTACACCCGCGCTTTTCCTCTGGATTTTTACCAAAGTTGTTTCGCCCTGGATCAGGAGGAAAAATGAAGCAAGCCTTAAAAGCCTGGGCTATTTATCTGCCGAAATTCAGGAAAGCCTGGCAAATTTCAGGGTAGTCATCACTTTTAACAGGCGTGATTATTTCATGAAACGGTTTAACGACGCTAATACTGAAAATTATAAGAAGTCTGTACATGCAGGAATTGCCAATAATACATTAACACCTGTCTATACCTTTGGATCGAATATTGGCCAGCTTGTGGTATTGTCGTTAGGTATCTGGCTTATTATCAAAGGCTATTTTTCAATTGGATTGCTGATAAGTTTCCTGGCCTATATTTCAAACTTTTATAATCCTCTGCGCCAAATGGCCGCACTCTGGGCCAGCTTTCAGCAGGCTCTGGCTGCCTGGGACCGGATTTCCCATTTGCTTTCATTTGAAAATAATCTATCGATCGTTGAAGATCAAAATCAGCATATAAATACTTCATACATTCATTTCCGGGAAGTATCGTTCAGTTACCCAAATGGCAAAGAAGTTTTGCATAAGGTCAGCTTTGAATTGGAAAGAGGGAAGACCTATGCGTTTGTTGGTCCGACCGGAGGTGGGAAAACCACAACAGCTTCGCTTATAGCGAGGCTTTATGATGCAACTAAAGGGGAAATCCTGTTGGACGGGAAGGATATCAGGTCGTATGATTCCTGTGGAAGGGCAAAAAAGATCGGTTTCATTCTGCAGGAACCAATCCTGTTTACAGGTACCGTGCGTGATAATATTTTATACGGAAATCCTGAATGTTCGGACCTGACAAACGATCAGCTTGAAGATGCTCTTAAAGAGGCGAAAATTTCAAGCCTTCTCAGGCGTTTTGAAAAAGGGCTTGATACACCAGTTCAGATAACGGGTGATGGTATCAGCCTTGGGCAGAAACAACTTATTGCCTTTATGCGTGCAATTTTACGCAAACCTGAGCTCCTAATCCTTGACGAGGCAACTGCGAATATTGACACGGTAACCGAACAGCAGCTTGAGGCAATTCTGAAAAACCTTCCGGACTCAACAACCAGGGTTATTATTGCCCACAGGCTCAACACCATCGAAAATGCCGATCAAATTTTCTTTGTAAATTCAGGAGAAATAATTGATGCCGGATCTTTTGAAGAAGCCCTTGATTTGATCATGCACGGGAAAACGGAAAGTTGATTAAGAAAATTAAATCATTTAATACAATAATAATATTCCATTGTTCTTGTTTTTCACTTATCAACTTTTAACTTTAACCCAAAACTCGTAGTTTGTAGTTCGAAACTAAAATCTTTGCTATGGAATGGTATTACATCCTGGCCCTGGTGGGAGTTGGATTTATTGCCGGATTTATTAATACGGTTGCGGGAGGGGGCTCAACTTTGACGCTGCCTTTACTGATGTTTTTAGGATTGCCTGCCAGTGTTGCTAACGGTACCAACCGTATTGCAATTTTACTACAGAATGTTATCGGTGTAAATACCTTCAGGAAAAATAAGGTTTTAAATCTTTCAACAGACTATAAACTGGCTATGCCGGCAATTATCGGATCGATTATCGGGGCATTTATTGCTGTGGAAATCAATGAATCTATCCTGGAAAAGGTAATTGCAGGACTAATGGTTTTAATGCTGGTGATTATTGTTGCCAAACCCGATGTGTGGGTAAAGGAAAGGGTTGGCGAAGTTGAACCAAAACCAGGCATTCTTCAATATGTTATTTTTTTTCTGATCGGATTATATGGCGGCTTTATTCAGATGGGAGTAGGTTTTTTCCTGCTTGCCGGACTGGTACTGGGTTGCGGGCATAACCTGGTAAAGGCAAATGCCGTTAAAGTTTTTATTGTTTTGATATATACTGCTTTTGCACTTGTTATATTCCTGTTTAACGGGCAGGTTGACTTAAAAGCAGGATTGATTCTGGCTGCTGGTAATATGGTTGGAGCCTGGGCAGGTGCACATTTTACAATAAAAGGTGGTGCCAGATATGTTCGATATGTTTTAATATTTGCCATGGTTATAGTTATTCTGAAGCTTTTCGGAGTATTTGGAACTTAATTCTGAATGGAAAGAATGCACCTTGTTAATTGCTGAAAGTAAAAATCAGGAAAATACACCAATTCATCGGTAAAAAATCCCGGTACTTCTATTAGATTCTTTTTATGTAGTACAATCGTCTATTTTTAATCCTGAAAACAATTAAAACAGAATTTTAAAAACAGAAAAGGTTAAATCGTTCGATTATCCGGACACATCCGGTTATATTAGTAATGGAAAAAACATCCCGAAATGAGGGTTGAATAGCAGATTTCTTATTTGGTTTAAATGAGCCCGGTTTTGTTGAAAGCCGGGTTTCTTTTTACAGAAAATTTTTATTCAGAAAATCCTGGAATTTATCTTTATACTGTTCACTTACAGGGATATAAGTTTTGCCATAAACAATACGGCTTCGTTCAATAGTGTCAATTTTTTCCAGATTTACTATAAACGAACGGTGTACCCGCATAAATTTGGATTCAGGAAGTTTCCCTTCGAGAGCCTTAAGAGTGCTTAGAGATAGGATTGGTTTAGATTCGTGTTGAAGGAAAACCTTGACATAATCTTTTAATCCTTCAATATAAATGATTTCATTAAAGTTGATCCGCCGGATTTTATATTCCGATTTCAGAAACAGAAATTCATTATTGGCTGTTATTTCATGTTCTTTTTCAGCATTTTCCAGCCTGATCAGTTTTTCAGCTTTTCCGGCTGCCTTCAGGAATTCTTCATAGTTAAAGGGTTTAAGCAGGTAATCAACGGCTTCCAGTTTAAATCCTTCCAGTGCATATTTTTCGAAAGCTGTTGTAAAAATCACTTTAGGGCCCTTTTCAAGGATATGCATAAATTCGATACCGGTAAGGTCGGGCATCTGGATATCAAGGAAAATCAGGTCAATTGTGTTTTCTCTCAGGAAATCCATAGCATCCATCGGATTATCAAATGAGGCGGCAAGTTCAAGGAAGGGCGTTTTTTTAATATATCCCAGCACAAGCTGCAAAGCCAGGGGTTCATCATCGATTGCTATGGTCCGTATCATTTTTTTAGTTTAATTTAGTTCGATGGCAAGTTCAACATGAAAAGAATTATTGTCCTTCGAAATATTCAACTTATGCTTTTCAGGGAAAAGCAGGTTAAGCCTTTTTTTAACATTTTCGAGCCCGATGCCTGAATGGTTGTCTTTTTTCCCTTCATCCGATTGTTTGCCCAGGCTGTTAATACAAGTAAAATGAATTGTATTTTCTGTTACTTCCATTAAAATACGGATAAATGATTTTTCACGGTAACTGATTCCGTGTTTAAACGCATTTTCGATAAAAGGGATAAAAAGCAATGGAGGAATCGTATATTCCGTACCTTTTTCAGGCAGTTGAATTTGCAGGTCAACCTTATCTGAAATACGGAGTTTCATCAAATCGATATAATTATTCATAAAATCTACTTCATGATCCAGCCTTGTTTCACCATGCTCCGATTCATACAAGAGGTAACGCATCAGTTTCGAAAGTTTTAAAACCGATTCCTGTGCGTCGTTAGAATTGATTTCAATCAATGAATAAATGTTATTTAGAGTGTTGAAAAAGAAATGCGGGCTTACCTGGTTTTTTAGGAATGCCAGCTCTGAATGGAGCTTTTCCTTTTCCAGCTCTTTTTGACGCTTTTCAATGGCTGAATGCCTTTCAATAACCCGAAGCCCAAGTGAAAATACTGTAACGATAATGGAAATAATGCCGTACTGATATGTTTGCAAAAAGAAAAAGCGGGGTGGTGGTAAACGTCTTGATGGCCTTTCACGGGCCAGTTCCTGAACGCCTTCCTGAAAAGCTCTGTCTCTATCAGGATTGTGAATTAAACGATTGGTATAAAAAAGCACAAAATAAAAAGCGATAATCACAATTATTGCCACAATAAAATAGGTTGTCTTTTTTTCTTTAAAATAATACCTTGGAACCAGCCACAAGTAATTAACATAGAAGATAACACCGTAACCTGCAGCCCACATATAAAAATCCCATGGAATAAAACTTCTGCTTGAATACCTGCTGATGATAATTTGCGGCAAAATAAACAGTACAAACCATGCGAGAAAATGAAGTAGTATGGGGAGTCCTTTTTTTCTAACAGTCAACGTATTCATTTTTAATTTATAAAGTTAACTGAAAAACAAAAATAACCTTTTCCGCGGGTTATCTTTATTTTTACACATTATTTTACTCATGCCTCAGTGCATCAATCGGATTCAGGTTCGAGGCTTTCCGGGCAGGGTACCATCCGAAGAAAATCCCGATTACGCTACAAACCAGGAAGGCCAGAACGATGGCTTTTGTCATTATTACCATTGGGAAGTTTAGCAGTGAGGTTGCAGCATATGAAATTAACAGCCCAAAGATGATCCCGATAATTCCACCGATAACGCTCAGTAAAACTGCCTCGATTAAAAATTGCATCAGGATGTCTAAATTACGGCCGCCTACTGACATGCGCAACCCGATTTCCCTGGTTCGTTCGGTTACTGAAACATACATGATATTCATTATCCCGATACCCCCTACAAGCAATGATATTGCTGCAATGGCGCCCAGCAATGTGGTTAACATATCGCTGATGGATGAAACCATTTCAACCATTTCACCCTGTGAACGTACCTGAAAGTCATCCTCTTCATTTTCTTTTAACTTGTGTTCCCTTCGTAAAATAGTTTCAATTTCCCCGATGGCTGCATCCGATTTTTCTTCACTTACTGCCGAAGCATAGATAGCCTGGATATGTGAAATAGCAAGCATCCTTCGTTGTACTGAAGTATAAGGGGCAATCAGCATGTCATCCTGGTCCATCCCCATGGCGTTTTCACCTTTTTCTTTTAAAACTCCGATAATTTTTAATGGGATTCCACTAAAACGTATGGTTTGGCCTACCGGGTCCACATTCTCTTCAAACAGGTTTTCGATTACCGTTTTCCCGATCAGGCATACTTTAGCAAGCGATTTTATTTCCCTTTCTGTAAACATCCTTCCGTCTTCAACCTCGAATTTCCTGATGTCGAGATAATCGATGTTGCCTCCGTAGATTGTTGTAGGCCAGTTCAGGTTTCCGTTTACTGCCTGCCCGCTTGAACTTACCTGAGGCGAAATAGCCGTAATGTTGACTGCTTCTTTTTCAATTGCTTCCACATCCGACATTGTCAATGTTTTGGCGTTTGAATTGCCCATCATAACCCCGCCGCGTTGCTGCGAACCGGGCATAACAAAAATCATGTTTGTCCCCATGTCCGACATTTCTTCCCGGATGCTTTGTTTTGAACCTTCTCCAATAGATAGCATCCCGATTACAGAACCTACCCCAATAATGATTCCCAGCATGGTGAGTATAGCCCTGAACTTATTCCTTTTCAAGGCATTGGTAGCAATTTTTGAAAGATTTATATAATTCATTTTATTTTTTTTAGGATTCAATTTCTTCTTCCACAGGCAAAGCCTGTATTAATTCTGTAGCATTATTCCGGTTGGTAACCTCTGTTTCTTTCTGGATACGCCCGTCTCGGAAAATAATATTTCGTTTTGTAAACCTGGCAATATCCGCTTCGTGTGTTACAAAAACAATGGTTTTCCCATTATCGTTGAGTTGCTGGAAAAGTTCCATTATTTCATAAGATGTCCGGGTGTCGAGGTTTCCTGTAGCTTCATCTGCAAGGATAACCACAGGATCGTTAACCAGCGAACGTGCGATTGCAACACGCTGTTGCTGCCCCCCCGAAAGTTGGTTTGGCATGTGATGTGAACGGTCGACAAGGCTTACCTGTTCCAGGGCAAACATTGCACGCTCTCTGCGTTCCTTTGCCCTGATTCCGGAATTATAAAAAAGCGGTAGCTCGACATTTTCCAGCGCAGTTGTCCGGGGAAGCAGGTTGTACGACTGGAATATAAAACCCAGTTTGTTATTCCGTAATGCTGCCAGTTCGTTTTTACTGAGTAGGCCCATGTTTACACCATCCAGTAAATATTCGCCATCGGTTGGTTTATCGAGGCACCCCAGGATATTCAACATGGTTGATTTCCCGGATCCGCTTGCCCCCATGATGGCTGTAAAATCTCCTTCAAAAATTTCCATGTCAACACCCCGTAATGCATGGACGATGGTTTCTCCTACATGGTAATCCTTCCGAAGCTTACTGACTTTTATAATTGTTTTCTTCATTTTGTTTAAATTAAAATGTTTTCATGAATTTTGTGATTTACCGTCTTCCTGGAGGGCCCGGCATAAACGGATTGCTTCCTGCGGCCGGTTTTGCTGTGGATTTGCCTGTTTCTTCCATTTCGAGTATTACTTCGTCGCCTTCCGACAGGCCGGCAATAATTTCTACATTTATATCATCGTTCATCCCGATTTTTACAGGGACGGGCTGAATAACAGAATCCCTTTTTATCCAGATAACATTCCTTTCTTCCTGTGTTTCACTTCCCATCATCGGCATTTCCGGCATCGCCCCGTTTCCCGGTTTTTCCGGGCCGCCATTCTTGTTCATATAGCTGAGTAGTAATTTCATATCGGGTGAAAAACGCAGTGCCTTGCTTGGCACCACCAGAATATCATTCTTTTCCTGAACATAAATTTCGGTCTCGGCTGTCATTCCCGGCATCAGTTTGTAATCGGGATTTGGAGCTGCAATAATTATGGTATAAGTCACAACATTATTCGTGACTGTTGGCTCAAGGCGGACTTCGGTAATTTCACCGTTAAAAATCATATCAGGATAAGCATCGACTGTAAATTCAACTCTTTGCCCCTGTTTTACCTGCCCGATATCGGCTTCATCCACATCGGCTTCCACCTGCATTTGTGTTAGGTCGTTGGCAATGGTAAAAAGGGTAGGGGTATTAAAACTGGCGGCCACGGTTTGCCCTTCTTCCACAGCACGGTTTAATACAATCCCATCGATGGGTGAATAAATCAGCGCATAATCGAGGTTGATCTGGTTCTTTTTATGCTGGGCCAGGGCGCTTTTGTAATTTGCCCGTGCTTTGTTCAGGTTATAAACAGTCTGGTCAAAGTCTGACTGAGAGATCAGCCGTTTTTCATTCAAAGGGGCAAGGCGGTCGTAATTTGCCTGTTGGTAATCCAGTTCAGCTTTGGCATTGTCTAATGATGCCTGGCTTTGATCAAGGGCTGCGGCCAGGTTGGTAGTGTCGATTTTAGCCATCAACTGCCCCTTTTTAACATAGGAATTAAAATCGACAAAAATATTCTCGATGATCCCCGAAACCTGTGTACCTACTTCAACAGTAGTTATGGCTTCCAGTGTCCCGGTGGCGGTTACAGTCCTGCTGACAGTGCCTTTTTCAGCTTTTGCAGTTTCGATATTGATTTTCTCAGCATTTATCTTTTTAGGCTTCAGAATAAAAAATGCCGATAACAGTATTGCTGCCAATACTGCGATAATGATAATAGTTTTCTTTTTCATTGTATTCTGTTTTAATGGTTTTACTATAATGTGATTTGATTCCCGGTATAAAAATCCAGGATTTTATAACTGAATATCAGATTGTATTTCGATTGGAGTAAATTGCTTTCAGCAACAATCAGGTTTGTTTTTTCAAAAAGGAAATCCACAGAGTTGATCAACCCGTTATTAAATTTTTCTTCTGCGAGGTTGTATGATTCCTGTGTTGAATTAAATTGTTCAACACTGGCTTCATACTCTGATTGAGCTGAAACCACATCGACACACACCTGCTCGATTTCTTTACGGAGTTGGTTTTTTGTGTCAATCTCCTGAAGTTCGGCATTCTGATAATTTATTTTTGCAAATGCGACACTGGTTTTTGCCTGCTTTTTCTGGAAAATCGGTATAGATACAGAAATCCCGAATGAAGGTGAAATCTGGTCGTTGAGCTGGCTTAAATAACCTGCCTCTGAAAAATTGGAATAACCGGTCCCTAAACCGGCTTCGGCTGAAACAGACGGATAACAACCTGCTGTAGCTATTTTTTCATTCAGTGCTGCGCTTTCTTTCCTGTATTCGGCGCTTTTAATTTCAGGCTTGATTTCCAGAGCTGTTGCATATACTTCCTGAGCAAACGGAGTAAGGTTCTTATTCACCGATTCATCCATTACCGGATTAATGATCGAAAAATTATCGGAAACCGGCAACTCCATCAATTGCATCAGGCTTACCCTGGCAATGGCATACTGGCTGTTGGCATTGGCAAGGCTGAGTTTTTCAGAAGCCAGTTGCGATTTTACCTGAAGGTAATCCGACATGGAAATGATACCCATATTCAGCCGTTCTTCTGCAAGCATTAACTGTTCGCTGGTTGCCTCAACCTGTTTCCCGGCATTTTTAATCTGCTCATTTGTGAAAAGCACCTGAAGGTAAGCATTCAGGATACTGATTGTAACCGATTCTTTAATTGTTTCAGAATCATACATTCCGCTTTGAAGGTCGAGTTCTGCCTGTTCTATCAGGTTCTTCAGTTTCGATCCGTTATATAGGGTTATACTTGAACTTACAGAATAGCTGGTGCTGTTCGACCCGGAGAATGAAGAACTTCCGGTAACCAAATCTTCGCTGTTCGACCAACTAAAGTTTTGCCTAACAGATGCACTGACCGACGGAAGTTTTTGTGCTTCGGCCTGTTCTTTATTTACCTGGTTCGATAAATTGGTTAAAATACTTTGACGGACCTGAATATTCTGTTCCAGGGCATAATTTATACAATCTGTAAGGCTCCAGTTTTCTTTTTCCTGGGCAAACAGGTTTATCCCGGCAAGAAGTAAAATTAAAATTGAAATAATTTTTGTTTTCATAACATTAATTGTTTTGGGAGTAAAACTAAACCGGACCAACCGGTTGTAAAAATACAATAGAAGTTCGGGCGTATTTTACCGACGGAAAGGGATATTATGCGTTTATCGGAAATAAAAAAGCCGGTAAAAACCGGCTTTTATTTTATAGTATATAAAGAAATTAAAATCTTTTTTCTTTAATTCTGGCTTTTTTACCAGTAAGGTCGCGTAAATAAAAGATTCTTTTCCTGCGTACACTTCCCCGTTTATTAATTTCAATTCCGTCAATAAAGGGCGAAACGATCGGGAATATCCTTTCGACGCCAACGTTCCCTGACATTTTTCTTACGGTAAAGGTTTTTGTATTACCTTTTCCCTTAATCTGAATAACAACACCACGGAAATTCTGAATCCTTTCCTTATTTCCTTCCCTGATTTTATAACGCACAGTAATTGTGTCACCCGCTTTAAAATCAGGTAAATCTACATGAACGTCAAATGCGTTTTCTGCTACTTTAATTAAATCCATTTTACTAATATTTAAATTGTTGTGGCAATGTAATCCGCCATCCGGCGGAAAAGAGATTGCTTAAATGCGGCGCAAAGTTAATATTTTTTTTAAATCGGCAAACTGTTTTTAATCTTTGATATAAGATAAAGGATTTTGACAATTTTCCCCAATATCCAACTTAATGCGCACTACCGGATACTTTAAAGTGGTCGCCGGTAGCTTTAACAATCGTTTCATACCACCATTCAGGGTAACCTGCAAAGATGGGACCTACAGGCATTCCGGTTTCGGAGCGCTCGAACTTACCATCTTTTTCTTTCTTTATATTTCCGTCCATGTATTTAACCAAAAGATAGTGACCCAGTTCTTTCCATCGTTTTGTAGCATTATTGGCTTCGTTTACCGAATATTGGGTAATAAAGTTACGAGCTTGTACTTCCCCTGATTCATTAAAAAGCGAGACTGCCGCTTTATCAATTACCGGAACATATTTTACATATTTATTTTCCAGTTCCGACTGTACTTTCTGAATGTCTTTTATCATATCATCGTATCGCAAATAAGCGAAATTTGTAACATAGTTAAATGTCCAGAATGCCGAAGTTTCGCTGTATTTAAGCATATCACCGTTTCCGACTGCAAAACATTCAGGAATTTCATTAATACCGCAATACATAGGAATATAGCAGGTACTGTAGGTATCGTCAACACCAAACCAGATTATCCCGCCAATCGGATCAGGGAGCCATTCGCGGCACTGTGCAACAAATGAAAACCCGGTTTGCTGTGTTGAAATTGCACGTTCGTTACAGTATTCCACTGAATCCACTTCCCATGTTAGCCCTCTCCAGCGATATGGCAACCTGTAAGGACCAGCACCTATATCCTGTGTCATATCGAGTTTAGTGCCCTCAAAATGATCGCGCATCATTCCCATAACATCCTGGACTGTCAGTTTTTTGTCCGGTTTTACCCAGAGAGGGAGCCTGTTTGACGGAAAATTATTTTCACCGCTATGTTCTACCAATCCTAATGCATAGTCTTCATACTGATCCATGCCACTGGCAACCTTATTAAAACCAGCCCAAACGCGGGCATCACAAAAGCGTGCACCACTAAAGTCGACTGGTGCATAAACGTCGGAAAAACTAAAATCCTTGTTTAAACCGTCGTACCATCCTTTTTCACGGGCAAATGAGATAACATCTTTTGAATACATACAATTCTGCGGGTCGTTTAACGGGAAAGTAGTAATCCTTGCCTGGTTGGCATGGCCACTGATATATCCATCGGGAACCCTCATTGCCACCCACACTGCACCTTTTTCTCCGTTTCCTTTACCAATTAATTCAAGTATCCATACTTCATCCGGATCGGCAATAGAAAATGATTCACCTGAACTGTAATAACCATATTCTTCAACCAGGTCTGCCATCACCTGGATGGCTTCACGTGCTGTTTTTGCACGTTGAAGAGTAACGTATATAAGGCTTCCATAATCCATAATTGCTCCGGTCTGACTGCTTAATTCACTTCTCCCGCCATAAGTTGTTTCACCAATAGCAAGCTGAAATTCATTCATATTGCCAATAACACTGTAAGTGTGCTGGACCTGCTTAATTTCACCCAAATGTTTACCTGAATCCCATTCGTAAATCTGAAGCATAGCTCCGGCAGGATAGTCGGCAGCAGGCCAATGATATAATTCGCCATATAAAACATGAGAATCGGCTGCATAAGTTATCATGGTTGAACCGTCGACAGTTGCACTTTTTGAAATCAGGAAATTTGTACATCCTTTGACTTTTCCTGTATTTAAAACTGTTATTGATATCGCTGTAATCAGTATAAAAAACAAAAGTTTCCTCATTTTTATTATTATTAAAGTTTCTCAGAAAAGGCAAATATAATTAAATCGATATAATCAGGCATGATATTAATCTTATTTGCTGAATGAAATACAGTCAGAGCTTAACCTGCTTGTTTTACGTAAAATGAACCACACCACAGCTTGAATCGCGGGAAGCCCCTGTTACAGATGATATACAATTAATTTCACCTGATACTTTTAATAATCCAAGAAAAGCAAAAATTATTGCTTCTTTATAATTGATGATCTGAAAATCAGGGATGACCAGGTCTGCTTCGGTATATTTCTTTAACCGCTCCAACAGAAAACTATTATGTGTGCCTCCACCGGATAATAATGCTCTTCCATTTATTTTCAGTGTTTTACCAATCTGAAAAGCGATGTGTTCGTACACTGTGCGGAAAATATCATCCTGATTCAATTTATTTGACAGAAGCACAGGCAGGAAACTTTTTTCCACCCATTCCCTTCCGAGTGATTTTGGTGGATTGGCTGCGTAATAGGGTAATTTATTCAGTTGCTCTAATAATTTAATATTGATATTTCCTTTTGAACCTAAAATTCCGTCTTTATCAAACAAACTTCCTTTTTTTTCAGCCAAATAATTCAGCACAATATTTACTGGGCAAATATCGAAAGCAATTCTTTTACCCTTTTCGTCGTATGAAATATTTGAAAAACCACCTAGGTTCAGGCAATAATCAAATTCTTTAAAAAGGTATTTATCTCCAACCGGAACCAGAGGTGCCCCCTGCCCACCTAAGGCAACATCCGTGCTCCTGAAGTCAGAGATTGTTGTTATTCCGGTTATTTGTGCAATCTGTGCACCATCACCAATTTGGTATGTCAGCCCGATTTCAGGCTGATGAAAAACAGTATGTCCGTGTGAAGAAATCAGATCGATATTTACCGGGAAATCCTGTTTGAATTCATTAACCTTTTCACCTATGAATTTCCCAAAGCTTTGATTTAATTTCAGAAGTTCAGCAGAAGTAAGTTCCGGTGCATTTTCAAGCAACTTTTTCCAATCCCGATTATATGTAAAAGTAGCTGATTTAAGTATTTCAAACTCCCATTTTTTATTTTTAAAACTGAACCGGCAAGTAGCAAAATCAAGGCCGTCGAGTGAAGTGCCCGACATAATCCCGATTACTGTAACCTGTTTTTTATTTAAAAAATGAAGCTTCATAAACAGCCGTATTGTTTTTATTGTCGCTGACAGTCAGATGGAGTGTATGGTTTTTGTTGAATTCCATCCTTTCCGGATCAAATTTATAAGAAAGCAGACTGTTTTTTGCATCGTATTCGAATAATGCCCATTTACCATCGATAATCCCCAGGTAACTTTTTATACCAGAAAGTTCATCACTGATCCTGAACCTGATTTGAGAAACTTCATTCAGTATATTATTACTGATGCTTAGTGATCTGATAATGGGTGCAATTGTATCAACCGAAACGGCAAAATCGCCAAAGGCCCTTATATTACATTCAACAAAACCATTTTTAAATGATCCTCCCACAGAATTTTTTTTGCCTGTTTTTTCATCGATTTTTACAATCAGTGCTTTTTCCTGAAGGCGATCCGGTAAATTCTTTGTTTTAACAGCTAATTTAATGGGATCATGAATAGGTGAGTAATTATGATGTACTTTGTGGATATTGGAAAATAATCCCGGAATAATGGTTTGGTAATCAACATTGTAATCGAATTCAAAATCAGAATAAAATGCACCAACAGGGCAGTAAAGTGAAATCCCTTCGGCATTAAAACTGTTTACTTTATTGTAATAAAATGTCTGGAATCCTTTTTCCTTTTTTGAAGTAAAATCCTGAATATTGCTTTTAACAATAAATTCCAGTTCTGATTCATTACCGTATGAATCAATGGCAACTATTTCAATGTTATGTTTCTGATTATCTGTAAATTCAATGGAGCCATCGTTGTTTGTCAAGGTATAAAAATCAAGTTTATTCCCCGGATCCTTCCAGGTTTTATAAAATCTGTGGTTATATTTGATATAACTTTTATAATCGGTCAGGCTGTTTAAATACCGGGTGTCATTAAATGAATATCTTTCGATATCGATTGATGAAAAAAGTAGTCCATCAATTTTAACGCGAAGATGGTTTATACCGCATTTACTCCATGTTCCGTCAAGGTAGTCAGTAACTTCCACGCCAAATCCTATTTCCCCGTACAAAAGTATTAATGGGTTATTTGCAATGTGAAAACCACCGTTGTATTTTACAACCTGATAGCTTTTTTCGTAACCACTTCCTTCAATATGTGTGTTTTCATCAAGTGGGTAAATCTTCAGTCCGGTAAACAGGGGTGCAGTTTTATCCACTATGTTCAGGTTAAACTCAAAAGGATTCAGAGGTTCCTGGGTTTTCTTATCCCTGATCTCAAAATGAAGGTGAGGGCCTCCTGAGCTCCCACTGTTCCCGCTGTAAGCAATTATTTCATCTTTTGATACCTGGAAAATACCGGGCGGAACACTGATATCCACACTAAAACTTTCATTTTTATACTGGATATTTTTTACGTAAGCAGAAACAGCTTTGTTAAATTCCTGCAAGTGCCCGTATAATGTTGTGGTTTGGTTATTGTGATTTATATATAATGCATTTCCAAAACCTGCAGGTGAAACAACAATCCTTGAAATATAACCATCAGCGGCAGGATAAACCGGAAGCCCGGTCCTTCCTTCGGTTTTAATATCTATTCCTGAATGAAAATGGTCCGTGCGTAATTCTGCAAAACTTCCTGTAATCAGGATCGGGATTTTTAATGGTTCTGAGAAAAACTTTTCCTGTGGATAAATCCTTATAGAAACTAACAATAATACGGATAAAACAATTCCCCTCATAAACCTGTTTTAATAATCGATTTTTTAATTAAGTTTACAAATATAGAAGATGTAAACATATATCAACCGAAAATGAATGGCTTAGATTTTTGCAATAACTCAAAAATGTTAACTTTGTGCGTGAAATGCAGCAAAAATGACCAGTGATGAATATACTCTGATCAAGGAATTGAAGTCCGGGATAGCTGAATTAATAAACCGGTATGAATTACTGGAGGGAAAAAATTTAAAACTGAAAGAAACAGTCCTGGAATTAGAAAATAAAATTAAAAGCCTTGAAAATGAGAATTCTGAGTTGGTGAAAAAATATGAAAATCTGAGGTTAGCCAGGTTTTTTGAATCCGGATATGAAGATAACCGGATGGCAAAACTGAAGATTAACAAACTTTTGCGGGAAATTGATAAATGTATTGCATTACTGAATAAGTAATGTTAAAATGAAAGATAAACTTTCAATAAATATAGTTATTGAGAACAGGGGTTATCCCCTGGTAATCGATCGGAAGAATGAGGAGACATACAGGCAGGCTGCTAAATTATTAAATGAAATGATAAATCGTTTCAAAATGCAGTTTGCCGATAAAGACTCACAGGATTTTATAGCAATGGCTGCTTTTCAGATTGTTTTAAATTACCTGGAAGAAAAAAAAGATGAAAAATATGATCTTCTCGTTGATGAAATAAAGAACTTAAATGATGATGTGACTGAGTTCTTAAATCAAAAAACAGTTACAGAATCATAGTATATAATATATTATCGAAAACCGCATCATATAGAATTCCGGAGTTTCCCGGATGCTGTATATTGCGGTTTTTTTAGTATTAACTTAAAGAAATATATATGGGAAATAATATTATAATAGGAATTGCAATAGGTTTTATTGCCGGAGGTTTTATCTCATACTACATTTGGGATAAAGCCCTTAAAAAGAGGAAAAATAAAATGATCTCAGAAGCGCATGCTGAAGGGGAAGTTATAAAAAAGGATAAAATCCTTCAGGCAAAAGAAAAATTTTTCCAGTTAAAATCGGAACACGAAAAGTTTATTAACGAAAAGAACAGTAAAATTGCAGCCCAGGAAAACAGGATCAATCAGAAAGATACTGCTTTAAACCAGCGCAGGGATGAATTACAGAGAAGAATTAAAGAGTTTGAGATTACAAAAAAAGATAACGATATTATTCGTGAGAACCTGAATAACCAATTGTTGGTAGTTGAACAAAAAAATGAAGAACTTAGTAAGCTTCACAGGCAGCAGGTTGAAAAACTGGAAGCTCTTTCAGGTATGTCAGGCGATGAAGCAAAAGCTCAGTTGGTTGAATCGCTGAAAGAAGAGGCTAAATCTGAAGC
>JAFGGF010000352.1 GCA_016930735.1 Prolixibacteraceae bacterium | reverse complement strand
TCATCGTTTCGGTTACCGGGGCAAATTAATACTTGATTTCTTCACCATAAAGGAACAGCGCGACGGTGGTAACAAGCAGGATTTACCCCTTCATGAAAGGGATGTGGCCGAAGCCGTTAGACACGATTTAAAAACTTCAGCTATAACCTGGGAGCAATTTTTCAGGCAATACGACCTGCTGTCTGTATTTGCATCGGGTCAGTTCCTCAACCGCGATTCATATTATGGCGCAAACCAGTCGTTGAGCGATTATGGCAACTCAAAAGACAAAACCTATAATATAGGTGTTCAGTATAAAACCATTTTTGGCAACTCCTCAATTATTACAGGGATTGAAAATACAGGGGGCTTCCTGATTGATAAAAAATTAGGGTATCCCGATTATCAAAACGCCCAGATTATTAACGATTCCATTGTAGAAGTGCCGCATACTGCAACTACAACTGTTGCGGACCAATCTTCGGTGACTTCCGGTGTTTTTACCCAATACGAGCTAAAATTAAATAAAGTAAAAATTGCTGTTGGTGGCAGGTACGACCATTATAAAGTGAAAGACCTTGCCAAAGAAGGCGGAGATACGAAAACAGGCAATGTGTTCAGTCCCCGTATCAGTTTAATGTATCAAGTTTTAGAAAATGTACAGGCCCGGGTAAGTTATTCTCAGGGATACCGTGCCCCGCAAATTTTCGATGAAGATTTGCATATTGAAACCTCAGGTTCGCGACAGGTAATTAATGTAAACGATCCGGGCCTGAAACAGGAAACAAGTCACAGCATTATGTCATCCCTGGATTTCAATGGTTTGATCGGAACAGTTTATACCGGTTTGCTGATTGAAGGCTTTTATACCCGGCTCGAAGATCCTTTTGTAAATGAAATAGGAATTCCGGATGAAAACGGAACCGTACTTTACACCAGAAAAAATGCGCAGGATGGGGCTACTGTAAAAGGTATCAACATGGAATTTAAATTGAAACCCTTAAATGCGCTTTCGTTCACTTCCGGATTTACTGTACAATCAAGCAAGTACGATGTAGCTCAGGAATTTGATGAAAAGCGGTTTTTCCGTACACCCGGCCAGTATGGTTTTTTTGCTGTTGACTGGGATTTTGCTAGTGATATTTGTTTTTCAGCAACCGGTAACTATACGGGCAGTATGTTGGTTCCCTATTTCGGAACTGAAACAAACCCTGAAATCGGAGAATTACGCAAATCGGAAGATTTTTTCGATTTAGGAATAAAACTAATGTATACAATTAAGTTAAACGGTGCAAACCTGCAATGTTTTGGCGGAATAAAAAATATTTTTAATTCTTATCAAAATGATTTTGACCAAGGCGCAGATCGGGATCCGGCTTATATGTACGGTCCTGTATCTCCCCGCACCATATATTTTGGGGTTAAAATCGGGAATATAATGTCCCCCACTGCTATAAGCATGCAACATACCGAAAAAGGCAACCCTGTAAAGCAACATCGCCGAAGATATCGGGGTAATAAATAATATTGTGTGTTATTATTCAGTACCTAATTTGTATAAATTTTTTGAAATGGGAATAGAAAAGCAAGGCTCAAAACCGTCCGGTTATTTAGGATTAATAATCGGACGGTTAATGAATAAGTTTCATACTTCGATGTATGTTAATTATATTAAAGATAATTTGCCCGTTAACAATTCGACAATTCTTGATATAGGTTGCGGCGGCGGAAAATTTATCAGGTATTTATCTAAAGCCAATGATAGTTATACCCTTTACGGGCTTGATCACTCACCTGAAATGGTGGAACTATCAAAAAAAGTGAATCACAACGCGATAGACAGGGGCCAGGTTAAGGTTTTTCAAAGCTCAGTTGTTTCAGTTTCTTTGGAAGATAAAATATTTGATCTGGTTACAGCTTTTGAAACTATTCAGTTCTGGACCGACATAGAAAAAAGTCTTACAGAAATTAACAGATTACTAAAGCATGGGGGGGTATTTTTGATTATAAACAGGTATCCTGAGGAAGGCAGCAAATGGTGGAAAATGGCGGTTATAAAAAGTGCCGATGATTATAAAATGAAATTATCCATGGCTGGATTTCAAAATATTGTTATAGATTCAAATTATCGAAAAAATTGGATTGTAGTTAAAGCCACAAAATAATTTTATGTCTCAAATTATTAAACCATCTGTCTTTTTTTGTCGGAATTAATTTTTTTCATCTTTCATTTTTTGCAAGAATAATTGATGATGGTATGAGCCTTCTTTAAACATTATTTTTCCGCACTTCGGACATTTGTTTTGCCTGCAAGGTATTCCCCGTTCATGAGGTATGAGTGTATTACAATGCACACAAATACAGTGATCGTACTCCTTATTCTTTTTATGCATCTTCGGTTTGAGAATTTAATTGAATAATATTGTCCGAATCACATTTACGGCAACTCTTCACCGGTTTCATGGTAATCATGGTTTCATGACAATTATAACATCTGTACCAGTAATCATCTGTAACATAGTTTCCTCCCTGTATAAATATCGCCTTGCCCTCAACGAAAGATTTGGCAATATTTTTTCTTGCCTTATCATAAAGCCGGGTAAAGGTTGGTCGTGAAATATTCATTTTCTTTGCAGCCTCTTCCTGCGTAAGGTTTTCATAATCGGCCAGCCTTATGGCTTCATATTCTTCATAAAGCAATACTACAGGTTCAAGTTCCCGCATAGGCACCCCAAAAGGTTTAAATCCCTCCATTAACGGCGGCATGGTTACCCTTCTGTGTCTTTTACGGTTTGGCATTTAATTGATAATTTAAATTTTACATTGCAAAAATAATATTTCTTCCTTTCATTTTATTTTTTCGCGAGGAAAGGGAACTGCTTTGTCATGTTTTAACGCCACACAGCCTGAAATTCACAAAAGCATTGTAAACATCATAATAATGAATAGTTTATCATTAAAAAAATCTGACAATCGAGGACATCCCCTGCAATTTCAGTAACAAATTTATTAAATTAAATGAACAAATGTTCGTTTTAAAATATTTCATTATTTTTACAATTGTTCATATTGCGATTATAATGGAAGAATTAATAGAGAAAAGTGTCACCAGGCAGTTTAAAGCAATTTTCCCTTATACGCTTAATGCCAATGAGACATTATTTGGCGGCGAAGTACTTAAATGGATGGATGAAGTCGCATATATAACAGCTACCCGTTTTACCCATGAACGAATGTTTACGGTTAATACCGAAAAAATAAAATTTCTCAAAGCAATTCATCCTGATACAATAGTCGAAATAGTTGGAAGAGTGGAAAAGGTTAAAATGATCAGGGTTTTTATCAGCGTCGAAATCTTTGCCGAAGAGATGTATGGGACAAATCGGGAAAAGGTTATTAAAGGCACTTTTGTTTTTGCTGCTTTGGATGAAAACAACAAACCAAAACAATTGAATTTAAAGAAGATGCAACATACTGACACCCCCAATGAGTTGATCAAATCGCCCATCGGTTTAACATTTGTATCTATCCCAATGCCTGACGAGGGTGTTTAAACGCCCTCCACCACAGAAGTACTTCCGACCCTCACGCCTGCGGCGTGATGCGCTGGCAATGCCTTTATTGATGGTCAGAAAGAAAGCGGGTAACACCTCGTTTTTTTATTTTCCTCTCCAATGCTAC
>JAFGGF010000055.1 GCA_016930735.1 Prolixibacteraceae bacterium | reverse complement strand
TTATAATTTCAACGTCACGATTTTGATATTGCAGAAACGGGATCAATGCCTCAACAGAATGTTCCACTATTTGCATGCTGTCATGGACAACGTATGAATCTTGAGGTAAATTCTTTATAATTTCTTCCCTTAATCCGGAAACCTTAACGGGTTTATAAGGACCTGACCAATAATCGAAGCTGTCGAATACCAGTTTTTTTTCAAGGTTGAAATTTATGGCTCTGTGTGCAACTCCGAAAATGATAATTGTTTTAGCTCTGATGTTTTTAAGTACAGCAGGATAAAGCCAACTTGCATAGGTGTAATCGTCGTGTGGGCATATGGCTGATTTCCATGATCTTTCCTCCGGCTGAGCGGCATTTTTTAATTCGCTACCAAATTCATTATTTATACGGGAGACAACAGAATCCATTTGCCAATCCAGATGGGCAAATCCAACAGTATCTACAACATTTCGAATCCGGGATTCTCCGGTTTTATCTTTTTTAACAGTACAACCAAAAAATATCAGTGTAAAAATGAGTGAAGTTAACAGAAGATGTTTCATTTGTTTTTCAGATAAAAATAGTCAAAAAAACCGTCCGCCAACCGGCAGACGGTTAACAAGCTAAAAACGAATACATGAAATCGAAATTATTTTTTTTGCCTGTCGGTTTAAAAACGAAAAAATGCGCCTGTTATTTTATTCGTTTTATTACATCTTCAGATTTTTTCTTATTTCAAATTGAGGGCTTTCCATTTAAGGCCACTTTGTGATTTATTACCGATAAAAAAATCCCTGTGAACCACAGGGATTTTTAAGCAAATTTCTGTTCACTGAATTGTTTAATTGTTTTCCTGCTAATCTTCTTTTTTTTCTTTCTTAACATCTTCTGTTACAGTAACCTTTACTTTTTTTGCATCACCTTCTTTAATTTCTTTAATGTTGATAATGCTTCCATCTCCTTTTTTAATTTCTTTAACTTTAATCAGGTTGCCATCCTCATCAGTAAATTCGTGTTCTTCACCATCTCCTTCAAAAATTGAAAAAACACCATCTTCACCTGTAATAATTTTTAATTCTTTGGAAATATGAGGACTCGATAAAAATACTTCTGATTGTGCATCTCCGGTTTTTTCGATAACAACGTTTATTTCCTTTTCATCTTCCGGAACTTCCTTCCGTATAATTTCAATTTTTTCCCTGCCTCCGCTCAGTTTTTTCTTCTTAAATGAAATGATATTCGGATCGTTTAATTCAATTACTGTCCCCGCTGATTTTTCTCTGATCACTTTAACAGATCCGGGTGTAGCTGTTGCTTTTATTACATGAGGTGTTTTGATTATAGTATCGTCTCCTTCGTCAGTAACCCAAACAGCACTTTTTGCCCCTTTTAGTTTGTGCGTTTTGCCATTATCGCCAAAAAACATCAAATTTTCACCATCCGTATCTTTGATCAGGAACTCATGAAGCTTTTCTGTATCACAGTCATCCGACATGAACATTACAACTTTTTTCCCTTCTTTATCATCTCCTGTTTTTATTACGTATTCAAACTTTCCAAACTTACCCAACGAATCCGAATGAATGTTGATATCGTCTTCACTTATCCATTTCAGATCACCACCAACAGAATCGCCTTTCCAGACAAAAACTTTACCGGCCTCGACAATTGTGTCAAGCTTTGATTCTTTACCATCTTCAACTTTTACCATTGTGATATGCTTTTTTCCACCCCTTATTGGTTCCTGTGGATTCTCCCTGATTGAAAAGGAAGTAAGGAAAACCAGGGACGCGATTAAAATACCTAAATAGAATAAACCTTTTTTCATCTCATTTATAATTTTAATTTTCTGAGACAAATATAGCCTAAGGTCGGTAAATCAACCGGTTAAGGCCTGGTTAAAATCTGTTAAGGAAAAGTTAAAGTATTAAATCGGCGTAAACAAATATTTATATTTGAACCATGAACAAAAAAGTATTCACCGGGCTGGTTATTTTAATGGGTATTTCCATTCTTGGAATTATCGCGGTACAACTTGTTTGGATGAATAATGCACTGAAAGTTAAAAATGAACTTTTCGAAAGGGGAGTTTCCGATGCACTGAATAAAACTGTTGTACATCTTGAAAAACTTCACAGTGTTAATGTTGTAAACGATATGATGTTTAACGATTCTTCCTACTGGATGGGCAATAACCGTAAAAGAGTTACTTTGAGGCATTTTTCGGAGGATAGTACTTCTGTAAGGAACCCTATTACTATTATCAGGGAAAAGGAACCGGGAAAAAAGAGCGCTTCATTTGAATTTGTTATAAAAGCCGATAATCCTGAAAAAGGTTCCATGCATTATGAATATAATACAGATAACAATGAAATAATTTGTGATTCCGATGTAATTATTGTAGGCAGGAATATAAATCCGGGAGGAAAGGTTGTATTTATGGCTGATACATTATATGGTGATGTCGATTCCTTGTTTACAATCAGCCTTCATATGATTGATTCGCTTGAAACCAACCTTGATTCTATTTCAATGGTGGCTCCCGATTTTTCTAAGAAAGTTAAAATTCGGGCCAATCAGCTTAAAAGTGTTGCAACCCAGGTAGTAACCGAAGTTGTTTCATGGGACGCCTTTTATGTTGATCATCAATTGATCGACCAGATTTTAGGTAAGGCTTTAAAAGAAAATAATATCACTATAAATTATAAATATGGTGTTTTGCGTGATTCTTTAATCACTGAAAGGTCAGAAAATGCTGATTCATTAAAACTGATAAAATCCGGATTTAAAGCCACCTTGTACCCAAGTAATATTTTCGAAAAAAACTTACAGTTATCTGTATATTTTCCGGGGCAGGATAATTTTATATATAAATCGGTGAATTGGCTGCTCATGGCGTCATTTATATTTTCGATGATTATACTTGTCACTTTTGCCATGAGTATTTTTTACATTTTAAGGCAAAAGAAGATTTCTGAAATGAAATCGGATTTTATCAATAATATGACACATGAATTTAAAACTCCGATAGCTACAATTTCGGTGGCGGCCGATTCAATAACCAATAAAAAGGTTATGGAGAATCCTGAACAGCTGAGGTATTTTGCCGGGATGATCAAAAAGGAAAATACGCGGATGAACCGCCAGGTAGAAGATATCCTGACAATTGCAAGGCTCGATAAAAAAGAATTTGAATTTAAATGGGAACCAATTGATGTGCATGACCTGATAAATGATGCCATTCAGGGGATTTCCATACAGGTTGAAAAAAAATCGGGAAAATTTGAAACCGGATTGAAAGCAGAAAATCCGGTTGTTACAACTGATAAATTTCATTGTACCAACCTTATTTACAACCTTTTGGATAATGCTATAAAATATTCGGTTGATGCACCTTTCATAGAAGTATTTACTCAGAATACTGTAAAAGGTGTTATAATAAAAATCAGGGATCACGGCATTGGAATGACTAAAGCAGTGCAGAGCCATATTTTTGAGAGGTTTTACCGTCAGTCAAGCGGTAATATCCACAATGTGAAAGGATTTGGATTGGGATTGAGTTACGTTAAAGCAGTTGTTGAAGCAAACCGGGGAAAAATAACCGTACAAAGTGAACCGGGAAAAGGAAGTGAATTTTCAGTATTTTTACCTTTTATGAGGGAAGAGTGATATTGGATCCTTGATTTTAGATGGTACTGAAAACTGATGCTGAAAACAGAGAATTAATAAAAATGAACAAAAAACAACACATATATCTTGTTGAGGATGACCTGAGTTTTGGAGCAGTATTAAAATCGTATCTCGAAATTAACGATTACGAAGTGACATGGGTCGATGACGGGAAATATGCTGTCGACAGGTTCAGAAACGGCATCTTCGGCCTTTGTATCCTTGATGTAATGTTGCCCAATGTCGATGGATTTACCATAGCTTCCGAAATAAGGAAAACCGATAAAAAAGTTCCCCTGATTTTTTTAACTGCCAAAGCTCTGAAAGAAGACATTATGAAAGGATATAACCTCGGTGCCGACGATTATGTTACCAAACCTTTCGATACCGATGTCTTGCTTTGTAAAATCAAGGCTGTTATAAACAGGCAGAATGAAAATAAAAGTCAGGAAATAAATGATTACCAGGTTGGAGCATACTTGTTTGATTATAAATTAAGGCAAATCTCTTTTAAAGGAAACATCCAGAAATTATCACCTAAGGAAGCAGACCTGCTGAAACTGTTATGCGAACATAAAAATGAACTCCTTTCACGCGAAACTGCTTTAAATAAAATATGGGGCGAAGACGGGTATTTTACCGCCCGCAGCATGGATGTTTTTATTACTAAACTTCGCAAGTATCTTTCTGCAGACCCTGC
>JAFGGF010000351.1 GCA_016930735.1 Prolixibacteraceae bacterium | reverse complement strand
TGACTTCAACGGGTCCATTCCATTCGATTTCTGATGTATTGTATTTTAAACCGTTACCGAAAAATCAGTAATGAACAAGCACATCATTTATTTCATGTATTACAGAATTAATTTCTGAATCCTCTGAGATCATAATATTTGTGGAATTTTCTTTTTCGGGGATTGAAATATATGGATTTCCATAATTATCAAGGATTTTAATAATATCAGGCCCGGTAAAAACAGAAAGTAATTCACCACTTGCTGTTTTATAATAACCGGATGATTGTTTATTATCTGTAAAAATCAATTCACCTTTTAAAAAATGATATTTTAAAAACTTCTGCAGATTCTGTCCGCTTAAAGTATCGGCATGGCTTTTAATAAGTGCTTCATCCGATGGAATAAAAACAGTATATTTTTCATTTTTATCCAGAAATATAAGTTCATTTGACTCCTCGTCAACTAACCCGGCTTTATCAAGCAGGCTGTAAAATTCAGAATATTCTGAAACGGTGCTCAACATACCCTGATAACCAAAATTAAACCAGTACCTGACACTATAAACCTTACCATTATCAGCAGGCTCTTCAAGGGGAGTTGGGTGGCAGGTTACGGGTTCAATCCCATTATAACCTATTGTGCAGGGATATGTTCCCTGAATCGTATTATCGGTATGATCCCAGGTAATGTAATTTCCTGCCAATGTCCGAATAAATTCTTTTTCCGCACTTCCGTTGGGAGCCGAAGTCCCAACCTGGTTCAATAACAGGTTACGAAGGGTATTTCTCCCCAGTGTAACAACCTGCTTTGTTATCCTGTTTAATGCCTGGATATTATAATTATTCTGGTCTTTGTTAATCCAGTTAACAATCAATGCGGAATCTGCAATCAGAGAATTATCAGGTATTACAAAAAAATATAAATCGCCATTATAATTGGCAATTGTGTTATAACTGCCTGAATATATTAAGGCCCTCCGGAAAATAGAGTAAGTTGGGCGGCAGAATACCGGCCCCGTAACACTGGTAAATACAGGATTAGGGATATATTTATCCAGTCCTATGAAGGTGCAATTGCTTCCAAATTCCCTTCTGATAATATCTCCTTCATCTATACTGGAATTACCAATTTCCCTGAAAATTTCACGATAGGAATTGGTAGAAGGATAAATAGCATTGGATTTAAAATGTTGTGAAACAATCATATCGGCAACATCCACCGGAAGCGACCTGCTGTCAGCCCAGTGAGGGTATCCGGAGCTTGCAGTAAGGATTCCGTCAATAAAATTGCTGAATGCATTATCGGTAGGTACATACAGGCCGTTATGCCTTACCAGTGTTTCGTTAACATTGCCACCTATATAGCCAATAACTTCCCTTTGAAGAGCGAAATTCAGGCCCGAATAATTTAAATCCCATAATGTATCAACCAGGCCTCCACGCCTTACTTCTGGCTGATTAAATGTGGCGAGCATGTTCGCTTCAAAATCAGGGTAATACCAATATACCAATTCCAGAAATCGTTTATAGGTTTCACCCGGAATTTCCCTTTCAAGCATTTCCCTGCCATTCAGCATCGGATCCACAACCTTGTCAATTACATGTACAAATCCATTCTCTGCAATAATATCTGCCTGAAGGATCTTTGCTCCGGCATAATAAACATTTCCCTGCTCATAATCCCTGTCGAAATAAAATCTGAAATCTTCAGAAGAAAGACCATTTATATGCATGAATCCATCATAGAATATGGGAACATATTTCCTTGACTCAACATATACCCTTTTAGATGCATCTGAATCAACTGAATCAATTACTATCATTTCCTTGTTGTTTTCCCTTTTAATCCAGTACTTTTCAACAGGATTCTTAAATATGGTCTGTCGTTTATAGGCGAATGAATTCGCTCCGGTATTTTCTTCTGCCCTCCATCCATTAAAAGCAAGGCTTTGTAACTGCTCAAGTGTCCACGGATTTTGAACAATATGGAATTCAACAATTTTTTCGAGCTCTCCTTTTGGTATATCTGTAACAGCAGCGTAATGATTTTCCGATAAAAAGTGTTTCATGGCTTCATTGTTCGGCGCAAAAACACTCCAACTGCCTGAAACATCAATGATAGTATCCAATCCTGACAGATGTATACATTCGGTAAACATAGAAAGATCCTCCTGAACCGATACAGTTGTGTATAGTTTCCCCGGAAGCCATTCAGGCCTTTTAAATTTATCAGGCTCGAAATACTTCTCACAACCAATGAGCGTGAAGAAAAAAATTCCGGACAGGAGAATGTTAATTTTAGTATTTTTCATTATTAATTGCTCCAAAACGGGCTACCTTAAAAAAGTAAAAATAAAACAAGGTTTTCCAAACATATTAATTCAACTTCATAAATTCTGCGAACTTAGGAACAATTAACATTTGAAAATAAATATTAATTCAGTAAATAAAACACAAAAATTACATGTTTATCACTGATTGTGTAATTAACACAAAATTATTATTAATAATTAATAATCGAGTCCATTTTTTGATTTAAGGAGAACTCAAATTTACAAAGGAGTTGTTTGTATAACCTTTAAAAACTTTTCCTCTGGGCGGTTGGTTTTTTTCCAATTTCTGATTTTGTCGAAAAAACAAGTCTAAAGTTCTAATTAATAACTAAAAATCCTGAAAATGTCAATTTGATTAATTTCTATGCAATATTTATACAAAATACTGAAATATAACCCATTACATAAGAAAATACATTTATCC
>JAFGGF010000350.1 GCA_016930735.1 Prolixibacteraceae bacterium | reverse complement strand
TGCAACTGTAATTACCTCATAAAAACCCGGAGGCAGGTTTTCTTCCGACAAATCAACGATTGTTACTGATTCCCCTTTTTGTGCTTTAAAACTTTTCATGAATACGGTATCTGAAAAATCATTTTTTATTAGCAGTCCGATATTTCCTTTTACTGAAGTTTTTGTTTTTATATCAAATTTTACATCTACACTTGAAGAATAAACATGGTCATCGGGTTTAATAATGATTTTTAAATTATCGGTGATTTTTTGGTTTGCAGGAGTAAGCTGAACTTTGTTGTGACTGAGCCCGCCCGTGTATTGAAGGTTGCTGATTTCTATTTCGATCCTGTTTATTTTGTCTTTTTTCAGGAATTTTGAAGGAATTGTAAAGGTTGATTCCTGATCCCTGTCGCTCCAAAAATGATTTTGAATAAAACCACTTATTGAATTACCGTTTATTAATATTTTGTGTACATCGCACTGCAGGTTTACAGCCAACAGGTAATCAGAGTCAGTTACTGATTCAGGTAAATCAAAATCGGCAACCATAGTACCTGAACCATTCATCCAGGAATAGCCCTGCCGTTCCCATGAAAGAAGCAGGTTGACACTTTTCCGGTCTTTGGTTTCAGAGGATGAATCTGTATCTAAAAAAGAAACTTTCCATGTAAATGGCAGAATATTCTGGCTATTTGAAATAAAGCCAATAAAAAGGATAGCAAGGAAAAGAAAAAATTTAATTTTCATGGTTCAGGTTTATTGTACTGTATTTAACAAAAGTAGCGTTTTAATTGAAAAAAGGGCTTCCTTTCGAAAGCCCTTCAATATATTAGAGATTTTAAATCTTATTCGATGTTTGCCTGAGCGGCAGCAACGCGTGCAATCGGTACACGGTAAGGAGAACAACTAACATAGTTCATTCCTACCCTGTGACAGAATTTAACTGAAGAAGGTTCACCTCCGTGTTCGCCGCAAATACCTACTTTTAAATCAGGTTTTACGCTACGTCCTTTGTCAACACCCATTTTAACTACCTGGCCAACACCTTCCTGGTCGAGTACCTGGAAAGGATCGTTTTTCAGGATTCCTTTTTCGATGTAAATAGGTAAGAATTTACCGGCATCGTCGCGTGAATAACCGAAAGTCATCTGGGTAAGGTCGTTGGTTCCGAATGAGAAGAATTCTGCAACTGCAGCAACCTGGTCGGCAGTAACCGCAGCCCTAGGAATTTCAATCATGGTACCTACCATATAATTAACAGTAGTTCCTTTTTCTTCAAATACTTTTGCTGCAGTAGCATTGATAATGTCAGCCTGAAGTTTTAATTCTTTTACGGTACCGATAAGCGGAACCATAATTTCAGGACGTGCATCAACTCCTTTTTGTTTTAAGTTAACAGCAGCTTCGATGATGGCGCGGGCCTGCATTTCAGTGATTTCAGGATATGTATTACCCAAACGGCAACCACGGTGTCCCAACATCGGGTTAAATTCATGCAGGTCTTCAACCAGTGCTTTAACTTCTTCTACAGAAATTCCCATTTCGTCAGCCATTTCTTTCTGGTTGGCATCTTCATGAGGTACAAATTCATGTAACGGCGGGTCAAGTAAACGGATGGTAACTCCGTATCCTTCCATTGCTTCCAGGATTCCTTCAAAATCTTCGCGCTGGTAAGGCAAAAGTTTATCCAAAGCTTTGCGGCGTGCTTCTTCGGTTTTTGCAAGGATCATTTCACGCATGGCTTTAATCCTTTCGCCTTCGAAGAACATGTGCTCAGTACGGCAAAGTCCGATTCCCTGTGCTCCAAAGCCACGTGCAACCTGTGCATCATGCGGTGTATCGGCATTGGTACGAACGCTCATTTTGGTGAATTTGTCGGCAAGTTCCATAACTTTTCCGAAATCACCACTCATGTCAGGATCCATTGTAGCAACTTTTCCTTCATAAACTTCACCGGTAGAACCATTCAGAGAAATCCAGTCTCCTTCAAGGAATTCTTTCCCGTCAATGGTCATAACACGGGTTTTATAATTAATTTTTACTGCACCGGCACCGGAAACACAACATTTACCCATACCACGTGCAACAACTGCAGCGTGAGAAGTCATACCTCCGCGGGCTGTTAAAATACCTTTTGCAATGTGCATACCTTCAAGGTCTTCAGGAGAAGTCTCAACACGTACCAGAACTGATTCAGGGTATTTGTTGGCTTCATCGGCAAAAAATACAACCTGTCCGGTAGCTGCTCCCGGAGATGCGGGTAATCCTTTTGCAAGGACTGTTGCTGATTTCATTGCAGCTGTATCAAATACAGGATGTAATAATTCATCCAGTTTTGCTGCATCTACTCTTTTTAAAGCTGTGGCTTCACTAATACGGCCTTCATTCAGCATATCAACGGCAATCTTTACCATTGCTGCTCCGGTACGTTTTCCGTTACGGGTCTGTAACAACCACAATTTACCTTCCTGAATGGTAAATTCAAGGTCTTGCATATCGCTGTAATGATCTTCCAGTTTTTGCTGGGTTTCATTTAACTGTGCATAAAGTTCAGGCATTGTTTCTTCCAGCGACGGGAATTTAGTAGCTCTGTCTTCCTCACTGATCCCCTGTAAAGCAGCCCATCTTTTCGAGCCTTCAAGAGTGATTTGCTGAGGTGTACGAATACCGGCAACAACATCTTCTCCCTGTGCATTAATCAAATATTCACCGTTAAAAATATCTTCACCGGTACCTGCATCGCGGGTAAATGCCACACCTGTAGCTGAGGTTTCGCCCATATTACCGAATACCATAGCCTGTACGTTAACTGCTGTTCCCCATTCATCAGGAATTTGTTCCAAACGACGGTAAAGAATAGCACGGTCGTTGTTCCAGCTATTGAATACAGCCGCAACTGCACCCCAGAGTTGTTCCCATGGGTCAACCGGAAAATCTTTTCCTGTTACTTTTTTAACGGCAGCTTTAAATCGGCTTACCAATTCCTGGAGGTCTTCAGCAGTAAATTCGGTATCCAGTTCGATCCCTTTTTCTTCTTTTAATCCTTCAATGATTTCTTCGAAAGGATCAATTTCTTCTTTGCTGGCTGGTTTCATTTCCATAACCACATCGCCATACATCTGTACAAAACGACGGTATGAATCCCACGCAAAACGTGGATTTCCTGATTTTTTTGAGATCGCTGTAACAGCATCTTCATTCATACCCAGGTTAAGGACAGTGTCCATCATACCAGGCATTGAAGCCCTGGCACCTGAACGTACTGAAACTAGGCATGGATTTTCTTTATCGCCAAATTTGGTGTCGGTTAATTTTTCAACAAGTGCAACAGCTGCTTCAACTTCCGGTTTAATTAAATCGAACGTTGCTTGCTGTCCATTTTCGTTGTACATTGTACAAACTTCGGTTGTGATAGTGAATCCGGGAGGAACCGGTACTCCAATCAGGTTCATTTCAGCAAGGTTTGCACCCTTACCACCCAAAAGGTTTTTCATGTCTGCTTTTCCTTCTGCGTTTCCTGCTCCGAATGTATAAACATGCTTTGCCATATAATCAGTTTTTTATGTTAGAATAATTAATAATTTTTTGAAATATTATGGGCTCGCTAAAGTAGCTCAATTTTTTAATTTATAAAATTTCTTTCCTTTATATTCCTGCTGTTTTACCGGTTGTTAATGGTTTATTAACCAATTAGTAATAAAATATTTTTTAATATTCCGGACTTCTTGTATTTAAACATTTTTCTGTTTATTCCGAAAAAGGCTGCAAATATATTAATTTATAAAGAAAAAGATTTAAGAATCGAAAAGAACAGTTATTGTAAGTTAAAATGTTAACATTCTTTAACTTTGATTCATACGTGTTAACTATAATATACTATATTTTTGTATCATAGCATTAAATAGAAAAAGAGGTTTTTTCATAGAAAAATAAGTTTGGTTAGGTTTTGAAAACAGGGGTGATGTTGGTCATCCTTGTTTTTTTTTAATCATTTTTTACATATACTGAACGGATTTTATTTCAATCAATAAATTAATGCCATAAAGTCATTCCAGCTATCCTGATTTTCTGTATTAATTTCATATTTATCAGTATGTTACAGACATAATGTCTGAGGCTTCAGTTTGGTCAGAAATTTGGAATCACTGCAAAGAATTTTAAAAAATCAGCCATGAATTTTAATAATTTTACAATAAAATCACAGGAAGCCATTCAACAGGCTTTTCAGGTTGCCACTGGAAATAAACAGCAGGCAATTGAGCCGGCTCATATTTTAAAGGGATTATTTCACTCGGCAGAAAATGTTACCGGATTTGTATTTCAGAAACTGGGTGTAAATATGGGTATTTTATCACAGGCACTCGATAAAATCATTGAATCGTATCCAAAAGTTTCGGGAGGTGAACCTTATTTGTCATCTTCTGCTAACCGTGTTCTGCAAAAGTCAGTTGGTTTAGCCCAGGAGATGGGTGACCAGTTTGTTTCAGTCGAGCATCTTTTATTAGGAATACTGGAGGCAAATGATGATACCAGCAGGTTGATTAAAGATAACGGTATTAATAAAAATGACCTCAAAAAAGCAATTGAAGAATTACGAAAAGGAGCAAATGTAAACAGCCAGACTGCTGAAGATACATTTAATTCGTTAAACAGATTTGCACTCAATTTGAATGAAAGAGCCCGTTTAGGGAAGCTGGATCCGGTAATTGGCCGTGATGAAGAAATCAGGCGTATTTTACAAATACTTTCACGAAGAACTAAAAACAACCCAATCCTGATTGGTGAACCGGGAACCGGCAAAACAGCTATTGCCGAAGGATTAGCACACAGGATTGTCAGAGGAGATGTGCCTGAAAATCTGAAATCCAAACAGGTATTTTCGCTGGATATGGGAGCTTTGGTTGCCGGTGCAAAATACAAGGGTGAATTTGAAGAACGTCTGAAAGCTGTAGTCAGGGAAGTTGAAAGCTCAAATGAAGAAGTAATTCTGTTTATTGATGAGATTCATACACTGGTTGGTGCCGGAAAGGGTGAAGGGGCTATGGATGCAGCCAACATCCTGAAACCGGCCCTCGCAAGAGGGGAGCTTAGGGCAATCGGTGCAACCACCCTGAATGAGTATCAGAAATATTTTGAAAAGGACAAAGCTCTGGAACGCCGGTTTCAGGTTGTACACGTTGAAGAGCCTGATTCGCTGAGTGCAATTTCAATCTTGCGGGGATTAAAAGAACGGTATGAAAATCATCATAAAGTCAGGATTAAGGATAATGCGATCATTGCTTCAGTCGAGCTTTCACAACGTTACATTACCGATCGGTTTTTACCGGATAAGGCAATCGATTTAATGGATGAAGCAGCAGCCAAACTTCGTTTGGAAATGGACTCGGTTCCGGAAGAATTGGATGAGATCGAAAGGAAAATAAAACAACTTGAAATCGAAAGGGAAGCAATTAAGCGTGAAAAAGATAACTTGAAGCTGGAGTTACTGAGCCGTGAAATTGCTGATCTGAAGGAAGAGGAAGCAAAATACCGTACAAAATGGCAATCGGAAAAAAATATTATTGATTCGATTCAGAAAATCAAAATCGAAATGGAAGAAATAAAACTTGAAGCAAATGAGGCTGAAAGACAGGGTAATTACGGTAAGGTTGCCGAATTGAGATACGGACGTTTAAAAGAGGCAGAACAGGAAATTGGAAAGTTAAACATTGAATTACAAAAGATTCAGGAAACTGATTCGATGATAAAAGAAGAAGTTGATGCCGGCGATATTGCAGATGTTGTTTCACGATGGACCGGTATTCCTGTTTCAAAGATGTTACAAAGCGAACGGGAAAAATTGCTTCATATTGAAGAAGAATTGCATAGAAGGGTAGTGGGACAGGATGAGGCGATTACAGCAATTGCTGATGCTGTCAGACGAAGCCGGGCCGGCTTGCAGGATGAAAAACGGCCGATTGGTTCTTTTATTTTTCTGGGAACAACAGGTGTTGGTAAAACGGAACTTGCCAAAGCACTTGCCGAATACCTGTTCGACAACGAAAATATGATAACAAGGATTGATATGTCGGAATATCAGGAGAAATTTTCTGTGACCCGCTTGATTGGCAGCCCTCCGGGGTATATCGGTTACGATGAAGGCGGACAGTTAACCGAAGCAGTTCGCCATAAACCATATTCTGTTGTTTTGTTTGATGAAATTGAAAAAGCTCACCCCGATGTGTTTAATGTTCTTCTTCAGGTGCTCGACGACGGACGGCTTACAGATAACAAAGGGAGGATTGTTAATTTTAAAAATACGATCATCATTATGACATCAAACCTTGGCTCGCATATTATTCAGGAAAGCTTTGAAAGGATAAAAGAAATGGGGAACGAAGAAATAATGGAAGAAACCAGGTTGCGCCTGATGGACCTGCTTAAAAAATCGGTACGCCCTGAATTTTTGAACAGGATTGATGAAACGATCATATTCACCCCACTTTCAAGGGAAGATATCAATGGGATTGTCCGGTTACAGTTTAATTCTATCGTTCAGCGAATGAGAGGGCAGGGTATTGAAATTCAAATCACTGATGAGGCTGTTGACTGGATTGGAACCATTGGATTTGACCCGCAATATGGCGCAAGGCCGGTAAAACGCATCATACAGAAATATGTGCTGAATGAATTATCTAAAAAGGTCCTTTCCGGAGAAATTATAAAAGAAAAACCAATTATTATTGATGTAAAGGATGACCAATTGGATTTCAATAATTAATTTTTGAACCGGTATTTTCCCGGATAATTGATTTTTGCCCATACAAGGTATGTTGCCAGGCACAGGTTAAATGCATAATTAAAATAAAGTGGAAAATGGCTTGTATGGTCCCTGATATCAACAATAATAATATATATGAAGGTAAGAAGTTCACCCAGCAGCCACAACCATAAAAACAAGGCGCTCAGGTCTTCTGTCTTTTTTGACTTCCAGGTTTTTACTGCTTGCGGAAGGCCACAAATTGCAAATAAAATATTACCTGTCCAGCCAATGGTTTCAATCATAAATGGATATGGTTTTAAAGTTCATCGCTGTATGCGTTCAACTCATCAACAGCAGCAAGGCAAAGTGATTTAAATTCGTTTACAAAATCCGGATATCTTTCAATCCCTTCATTTTTTTCGGTGAGTAACTGGAGTTCTTTCATTTTGCTTCCCATTTCATTCATCCCTACAATTATTACGGAAGATTTTGCTTTGTGTGCTTCCCGTCCTAATTCTATGTAGTTTTTATCAGCAAGATGTTGTTCCATGTTTGAAATGAATTCAGGTACCTGTTCGCTAAAAATCCTGATCATTTCCTTCATAAATTTGGGTTCTCCGCCTGAAACCTGTTTCAAGTAACTTAAATCCGTGATTTTTAATTCAGTCATTTTATTTGTCAGCAGTTAAAAAATAAGTTGCAATATAGTAAAAATTAATAATGCTAAAGTTAGTGATACTTATACGAAATATTAGGTTTTTCTGATATTTTTCATGTCTGTTATATTTGGTTTAAGTAAATTTGCAACCCAATCGATATTAATTTCTGCATAAACTGAATAAAAATCAAGGATGAAAAAAACAGCTTTAAATTCAATCCATAAAAAATGCGGGGCGAAACTGGTTGAATTTGCCGGTTACGAAATGCCAATTGAATACAGTGGGATCATTGACGAACACATGGC
>JAFGGF010000349.1 GCA_016930735.1 Prolixibacteraceae bacterium | reverse complement strand
TTATAGCAAAAATAGCTTATTTATAATTGATATCTAAATTTAAACCTGCTTTGATCCATCTGCCCGGTTGATCAATATTCCCAAAATCAACATATTCTATTTTAAAAATGTTTGAAATATTAATAAAAAAATCAATTTCCCTGAATTTATAATTCAGTTTCATATCGATTAAAGCAAATGGTTTATACTCTTTCTCAGAACCATAGGAACCATTATCATATTCAGTGTAACTGCCATTCCTGTCCTGAAAATTTAAAAACCAGCTTGCCTGCAGGTGTTGAAATACATAATGCGTTACAGATAGGTTAAACTTATGTTTCAGATTGTCAAGTACATATTTCGAAATATACTTATCGTTATTTTTTGAAAGGCTATTATATAAATACCCTCCTTTAATTTGGTAAATAAATGTTTTTTTGCCTGACACCTTCCCCGGGAAAAATCCAAATCCGATTTCAAATCCTGCACTATTTAATTTTGTATAGTTCTCAGTATGCCAGATTTCCTCGTTTTCCAGGCGGACCCAGTCAATGATGTTTTTCCCGCTTCTGTGAAAAACAGCGAAATAACTGTAAAAATTGCCGGAATTATATTTTAATCCTCCTTCTGATGATATGGCTGTTTCAGGTTTCAGGTCAGGATTCCCGGTATTTGTGGGGCCGCTGTAATACAAATCTGTAAAAGTTGGTACTCTTAATGATTTATTTACTGAAATATACAATTTCAGATTTTGATTCATCTGATAAGAAAAATCGGCTCCCGGAAAGAATTGAAAACCACGGCTTATCCCGGAAATATGATTAGCCATCAAACCAGTCGAAAGGTTCCATTTCTTTGTTGAAACATTGTGTTCAACAAAAACCGAATAGGTTTCCCTTGAATCAGATTTTGTATAATATTTATTTTCGTCATTTATACGAATTGGATTTTCGAGGCTATTACCCAATACATTGCTTAATATTTTTTCATTCCTGAAGCTGGTGCCAAATGCAGTTTTTCCAAACCTGTTATCAAACCAACCATTCAAATTACCTCCGTAAACACCTGCCTGATGATAATTGTGTGTTGAATACCATTCAGGTGCCTCATTTCTGAAAAGTTCAAAACGATCGTTGTGTTTTCGTATATAAACCGTTGGTGTAAAATGAAAAGAATTGTCTGATTCCCACTTTAAAGAACTGAATATAATGTTAGTATTTTCATACTGATCAGGGTATACAGGTGTATAAAAACTGTTGGCTCCAAACGACTTATCAGAAAATCCCAGTTGGAATGCAATTTTACTGCTTTCTCCAAACTCTGTTTTATAAAAAACAGTATTGTTTTCAAAATCGGTATTTTCGGAATAACCTGCTGAAGAACTTTTCGCTGCTGACAAAAACTGGCTTATTTTTTTTGAAGACCACGATCCGGAGATTCCTGCATCAATGTAGCCATGCTGACCGGTTGTTGTATTAATCTTTATTTTATTGTTACCTGATCTGTTCGTAATAATGTTGATTGCTCCGGCAAAAGCATTTGGTCCGAAAACCCGAGAAGCTGAACCTTCTATGATTTCTATCCTTTCAATTTGTGAGAGATTAACAGGTAAGTTTAAATTATGGTGGCCTGTTTGCGGGTCGGTAATATCAATCCCGTTTAGCAGGATCATAACCTGGTCGAAGGAACTTCCCCTGATGCTGATATCGGCCTGCACTCCCTGGCCTCCCCTTGTCCTGACATCCACACCTGGGATATATTCAAGCAACTCCTGAATATTTTGTGCCGGAACAGCCTCTATTTCCCGACTGCTTATAACAGTAACTGTCCTTGAAGCATCTGAAAAAGTTACAGGAACCAATCGGGAACTCACTTTAATTTCTTCCAACTCAAATTCCATACTTATACTTGTTGTATCGGATATAAAATCAGTTTGCCCGGTTTCAGCAGATACATGGTAAGTTAACGGGAGTACAGCAATAATTACAGCTTTTTTCAAAACGTTGAACAATGAGTAGCTTTTTCGTTGCCAGCATTTAAATCTAATCGCTTCCGGTGTTCCTGTTTTCCTGTAAAAAATCATAATTATTCTGTTTAATTTCTCTACTTAATCAAATGCAAAGGGCACAAAAGTAAAAAAATCAAAACTTGTAACAGATTTTTCCGTACCGTTTACAAAAACATTTTCAAATTAAGGCAGCTATCTTGCTTATTAAGAACAGTTATAAATATTCTTTATAAAGCATAGATAAAATCAACTATCAAAAGCCCCAAAATTCTTTGTTTCAACGCCTTGATAAAACTATATTTGTTTAGACAAATTAAAAATACGCACGCCATGACTCAGATTCAATTTAATAACGCACTACTTGGGTTACAAGACAAACTGCATTATTATGCACTAAGTTTAACAGCCGATAAGGAGAGGGCAAACGACCTTCTTCAGGAAACTTTCCTTAAGGCTCTTACCTACAGGGAAAAGTTTACACAAAATACCAATTTTAAAGCCTGGATTTATACTATTATGAAAAACACCTTCATTAATGATTACAGAAGGAATGTAAAAACTAAAAACACTTTTGAAGGTACAAATAATGATTTCCACCTTAATTTTTCAAAAGATAAAATATATCCGGGACCTGATTCCTTTTACAGTTCAAAGGAGATTAACAAAAGCATAAACGCCCTTGAGAACGAATATAAGGTACCTTTTACAATGTTTCTTGAAGGATATAAGTACAAGGAAATTGCCGATCAGCTTGATTTGCCCCTTGGAACGGTAAAAAGCAGGATTTTCTTCACAAGGAAAAAACTTGAAAAATCACTCAATGAATACGCAGTTTAATAAATTATAGTAATAGTTAAATTGGGAAAAGGATTCAGTTTTTGAATCCTTTTTCTATTTTTATACTTAGCCATTCTGTAAAAAAAATATATATGAAAACTGTTTGTGTACATTTAGCTACCGGTTTTGAAGAAATAGAAGCTGTTTCAATTATTGATATTCTCCGGAGAGCCGGAATACCGGTCAAAACGATTTCTGTTACGGGCAACAAAGAAGTCATCGGTTCGCACGAAATTCCTGTTATTGCTGATAAACTTTTTGAAGAAATTGATTATTCTGAAGTAGAAATGATCATCCTTCCCGGAGGAATGCCCGGGTCAAAAAATCTGAATGCCCATGAAGGATTGAAACAACAAATAATGAACTTCCATAGAGAAGGTAAACCTTTGGGAGCTATTTGTGCTGCACCTATGGTTTTTGGAGAATTGGGGATTTTAAATAATCTTGATGTAACCTGTTTCCCCGGATTTGAAAATCATTTGCATGGTGCCATAATTACCGAAGAACTTCTTGCCCTTTCAGGAAATATTATTACCGGGAAAGGTGCCGGAGTGGCCATTCATTTTGCCCTGAAAATTGTTGAAATGTTAAAAGGCAAAAAACTGGCTGACTCTTTAAAAGAAAAAATGATTGTTCCTTAAAACAGCCGTTGCCTGAAGTCAACAACAAAGGTTTCTTTTGCACATTTGCAAACTGCGACTGTTAACTGAATACTGAGACTGTAAACTGAGACTGTAAACTG
>JAFGGF010000054.1 GCA_016930735.1 Prolixibacteraceae bacterium | reverse complement strand
GAATACAAAACTGCAGCCGGATCATTTAATACATTTAAAAATACTGTTGCTGCAGGGACCGGGTTGATTGATGGAAAATTCACTTTTGATGCACGTTTATCAAAGATCAGCTCCGATGGTTTTATCGACAGGGCAAGTTCCGACCTGAAATCATTTTTTGTTTCAGGTGCTTACTATACCGGGAAAACGATGGTAAAAATCAATGTTTTTTCAGGATTTGAAGAAACTTACCAATCGTGGTGGGGTGTTCCGTCAGTTAGGTTGAACAACGACCTTAAAGGAATGCAACGATATGAGGAACACTGGCTGTATTCTCCAAAACAAACTGAAGAAATGATCAATTCCGATAGCCGGACTTATAATTATTATACCTACGAAAACCAGGTCGACCATTATCAACAGGATCATTACCAGCTTCATTTTTCACATAAATTCAGTCAAAGCCTGAATTTTAATACATCCATTCATTATACAAACGGAAGGGGTTATTATGAAAATTACAAAGAAGATGAAGATTTTACTGATTACCGGATGCCCTACCCGATTATCGGAGCCGACACTGTATTTTCGACAGATCTTATAAACCGTAAGTGGCTTGACAATGATTTTTACGGGGCTGTTTTTTCAGTCAACTATCAGAAAGGAAAAACCGACCTGACTTTTGGGGGTGGCTGGAGCACTTACGATGGCGACCATTTTGGAAAAGTTATCTGGGCTGAATATTACGGCAGCGTGGATAAAAATCATGACTGGTACAGGGGAACCGGATTAAAAAAGGATTACAATATTTATGGTAAATATAATTACCAAATAAATAATTTGCTTAGCATTTTTACCGACCTTCAGTTCAGGTATATCGATTATAAAATAACAGGTATTGATGATAACCTGAGGGACATAGCCCAAACTCATACTTTCAGCTTTTTCAATCCTAAATTCGGGGTATTTTTGAAACCTTCCTCAAATCAGGATTTGTATGTTTCCTTTGCCAGGGCAAGCCGCGAACCAAACCGGAGTAATTATGTGGATGCACCCCGGGGAGCCGAACCTCCGGTGCATGAAACACTAAATGATTTTGAAGCAGGCTATAATTTCCGTTCTTCGATCCTTTCTGCGGGAGTAAACCTGTATTTTATGAAATATAAAAACCAGTTGATTTTAACCGGCGAAATTAACGATGTCGGTGACGGGATAATGGTAAATGTTGATAAAAGCTACCGTACGGGATTTGAAATAATGATTGGTGTAAAACCGGTAAAAAACCTGCAATGGGATTTGAATGCCACCTTCAGTAGTAATAAAATCCTTGATTTTACAGAATATGTTGACAACTGGGATACCTGGGGGCAGGAAGTATATCACCTGGGCAAAACCGACCTGGCATTTTCACCCAAAACAATTGCCAACAGCAGCATTAACTGGAAGGTGGCAAAAAAATTGAATCTGAACCTTATTTCTTCATTTGTTGGCAAACAGTTTATTGATAATTCATCGTCAGAAAACCGTAGCCTGGATGCATGGTTTGTTAATAATCTGAATATTGATTATTCTTTTAAAACAACCTTGTTTAAAGAGGTCAAGCTTCGTCTTATCGTAAACAATATTCTTAATGAAAAATATGAATCGAATGCCTGGGTGTATTCTTATATTCTGGGAGGCGAACGCTACAAAATGGACGGTTATTTTCCGCAGGCGGGAAGGAATTTTATGGTTGGTGTGGATATTAAATATTAAGTTTCATCTGAGCTTATCCCCCGAAGGGATTCCTTTGGAAGAAGGATGATGGATAGTTCGACAGGCTCACTATGACTCGGAAATATTATGCTTAGCTAAAAGCATTATTTTAGGATAACTTCGCCCTCAATTTCTACCAGAAGGTCATCGCGGCAGATATCAGCAATGATATAAACTACCGGAAGATCGGGATAGTACATTTTGAACACACGACGGATAGCTGCAAAATCCTTCCGGTCTTTTATATAGACCCGTGCATGACCATAATGAGGTTCACTCCCGTTATTCACTTTCTTCAGAACCGGCTCTGAATACAATTGCTGAATATTCTGAATAGTGATTTTAGTTTGTTTGGCCGGTTTATTGATTCCCTGAGTTTTTTCACCAAGAATGGCAGCAGTCCCGGAAATAAAAATTAATTTATTGCCCATCATTTCAAGGTAGCGCGCCCTTTCAAATTTTGGAGTGGTTTTTCCGCATTCGCCTTCCTTTAAAACATCGGAACTATATTTATGAGCGTCTATCTGTGAGGGATTATTGATTGCAAATGATCTGGTCGCATCAGAATTTACGGCGACAAACTCAATCAGGATTCCACCCATGTTCATTCCAATCCCTGTTGCTGCCGGATAACCTGTAGAATCGAATGAGTGAGAATAATACAGGCTTCTTGTATTATTAAATTCCTGATAATTCTGTTTCCCGTCGTTAACTGCCAGAATATCTTCAATATAATTCCATTGCCTTACAATGTTTTGCAAATCAAAACCATTTTGCTCAAGGATTTCCTCTAAGGATTGAAATGCAATTTCCGACTGTTTTTGCCTGGATTCTTCAACTAGCGACTGACTATATCCAATTAAAACTTTTGAATTATTTTTTACAAAACAGACGGCTTCGGCATTTGATCTTTTAATAAATTCAGCTTTCCAATCTTCAGGATCGTAATAAAAAGCTTCAGCAATTACTTTACATGTTAACGGAGGTTGAGATATTATATTTAAAATTACCTCTTCTCCAAATAAACCTTCCAGTAATTCCCGTGCTTTTTGCTTTAACCTGGCACGCTCTTCCTTCGATTCCGCATCGATAAAGAAATTAACCTTATAAATTCTTTTGTTTGAATCAAATGAATTTAAATTCTCAATACAGTTTCTAAGCTGATCCTCAACTGGAGAATTCCTGTTTTCGGGATTTATATAATTCCTGCTTCCATTTAAAAAATACATGCGACCGATTTACTAAAGCTTTACAAAGATGGAAAAATAAACCAAAGTGCAAAACATTAATAATCATCTTTGGAAACAGCCCCATTTAAAACAGCTTCAGTTGATCCAATTCCAAGCCGGTCGGCACCCTGTTGGAGGAATGCAACAGCTGTTTCCCAGTTACGGATGCCACCCGAAGCCTTCACTTTCATTTTATTACCGACTGTTTTTAGCATTATATCAATGTATTCAGGCGTTGCTGAACCCGGGCCAAAGCCGGTTGAGGTTTTTACAAAATCGGCACCAGCCTCATACGATAATTCACAGGCTTTGGCTACCTGTTCAAGCGTCAGGAATCCACTTTCCTGAATAACTTTTACTGGAACATCATTTTTATGGGCAACATCGACAACTGCTTTAATATCGTTCACTACATATTCGTAATCACCTGACAGGAATTTTCCGATATTCATAACCATGTCAATTTCATCCGCTCCGTCATTGATTGCCTGCTGAGCCTGAAATGCTTTTGTTGCCATAGTATCAGCACCGTGCGGAAAACTCAAAACACACGATACTTTCACATCACTGTCTTTCAACATTCGGACTGAAGCTGCAATATCGCATGGTTTAACACACATACTGAAAACACCTTCCCTGATACACATTTCAGCATGTTTCCTTAAATCTGAATCGGTATAATCGGGTTTTAAAACTGCATGGTCGATGGTTTTTGCAACCTGCTCTTTTGTATAATTCATATTCCAAATTTATTATTCCAATAAAAAACTTTTCACTGAAAACTGAGACTGCAAACTGCTAACTGAAATCACTCTTCCATCTCTTTCAATATCTGTTCAACCTGCTCATTTGTTTTCTGGAGTTTTTCCTTGCAGGTTTTCAACAAAACTGAAACACGTTTAACTTTTTCAGCCAGTTCATCTACATCAAGTTCATTGTTTTCGATTTGTTCAAGAATTTCTTCAATTTCAGAAATTGCCTCTTTATAAGTTGCCTTTTTTGTTGCCATATTTCTGCTTATTTAAAATTTTACTTTTTATTTTTCCATCAGTAAACCTTGTTTCGATGGTTTCATTTACAGAAAGTTCGTCTGCTGATTTAATTATTTTCCCATCTTTTAATGTCAATGTATAACCTCTTAACAAAACATTCTCCGGATCCAGCAACCGTAATGAATTTTCATTCAAATGAATCCGTTCATTTTCTTTTTGCATGAATTTAAAAACTTTATTTTGAAAAGAATCTGAAAAATGGATCAGTTTCCCTTTTTCTTTTAACAGATGCTCGCCAGCTATTCTTTTCAGAATTCTCCGGTTTTGATCCAGATAGTTTGTCTCTTTGACCGACCACAATGAAACACCGGATTTGAAATCGTTTCTGAAATTGTTTAATTCGTCGCTTTTCCGGAATGAATAATTTCTGATTTCCTGCTGAAATTTATTCCCTTTCCTGATCAGTTGAATATTCTTTTCATAAATAAAATCGGAAACAAGGAATTGTAAATTTTCGGCTGTTTTTTCAAGAATGCTGTTTTGTTCCTCAATTTTCTCCCTGGTTTGTAAAACTATTTCGGCTTCCAGTTGCAACAGATTTTCGTAAAACCTTTCCATCCCTGCAATTAAAAATTCAGCAACTGCAGTCGGTGTTTTTAAACGGGTGTGTGCCACAAGGTCGATAATGGTGTCATCTTTTTCATGGCCAATGCCGGTTAAAACCGGTAAAGGGAATTGTGTAATATTCAATGCCAGGTCATAATTATCGAAACAACTCAGGTCGGCCTGGGCCCCTCCGCCACGGATAATTACAACGAGGTCAAAAAAATCTTCGAAATCGTAGATTCTTTCCAAAGCGTTGATAATGGAAGGTGTTGCTTCCGACCCCTGCATAAATGCCTCAAAAAGTTTATGGTAAAAAACAAATCCATTTGTATTGTTTTCCAACTGATTGATAAAATCCTGGTATCCGGCAGCTGTGGCAGATGAAATAATGGCAATTTTCTGGGGAACTTCAGGTAAGGGCAGTTCCCTGTTCATATCAAAAACTCCTTCTGTTTTCAGCCGGTTAATAATTTCGTTCCTTCGCCTGACCATGTCACCAACGGTATAGGTCGGGTCAATATCCTTAATATTCAGGCTGAATCCATAAGCAGGGTGAAACTCAACTGCTGCCTGTACAAGTACTTTAATGCCCGAAGTGAAAAGCTGGCCGGTAGTTGTCTCAAAATAAGGTTTTAACATCCTGAAAGTATAGGACCAGATGGTTGCCCTTGCACGTGCTGTAATCTCATCAGACACCTCGTCTTTTTCAATCAATTCAAGGTAACAATGCCCTGTCCGGTTTTCTTTTAACTCACTGATTTCTGCAACTACCCAAACCGTATCCGGAAATGCTTCCAGCAAGGCATCCCTGATTAAAAGGTTCAATTCAGATAAAAGCAGTTTTTCGGACATTTATTTTAAAAGTTTAATTACTGTATTATTTTCTTCTGTAGTAATTACCAAAGAATAAAATCCATTTGAAAGATCCTCAAGTCCTGTCAGTGTAATTATAGATTCTGAAAACTCAGTAAATTCTTTTATAATCCTTCCTGAAACATCCACAATCCTGATATTTAGTTCTACACCCGGAAAAATCTCTCTCGCTAAAATCATTATCCTGTCGGAAAACGGATTAGGGAAAGCCATAAAATCCAAATCTTTCGACAGCGATTGAATTCCTGATAATTTCAGGATTTGGTCAGCCAGCATAAAATCAGGGATTCCGTAACCCAGTAATGAATCAGGTGTGCTGTACAGATTTGCACTTTTTTCGATTGCTTTTTTTATTTCAGAAGCTTTTGCTTCGGGATTGGACTGCCACAGACAGGCAGCCATTCCGGCAATTATCGGTCCGGAGTATGAAGTACCGCTTCCGGTACCAATTGAGCCATTGCTTCGCTGAATTATTGTATTATAACCAATTGCAGCAACATTTGGTTTCACATCGCCATCGGAAGCCGGTCCGTAAGAAGTAAAAACAGCCGCTTCATTCTGACGGTCGGTTGCAGCAACGGCAATAACATCATCGCCATCGGCCGGTGCAATGATATATTTCCATGGATCGTTCCCTTCATTCCCTGCACTGGCAACCACCAGCATACCGCGTGAAGCAGCAATATTGGCTCCTCTGGAAACACGGGTTGTTTGGCCATCCATATCGGCATAACTGTGGTCCATAGTTGAATCATCAAACAGATAATATCCCAGAGAAGAATTGATAATATCAGCTCCAACACTATCGGCAAATTCAGCAGCAGCTACCCAGTTGTCTTCTTCAATCAAAAATTCTGTTGCCCCGTCTTCTGAACGGATCAGCCAATAGGAAGCTTCCGGTGCAGTCCCTATCAGTTCTCCGGGAACATTTCCACCCATTATGGAAAGGACACTCATTCCATGATAATGCTGGACAAAAAAATCGCTTGTATCATTTACAAAATCTTTTGTGCCTAAAATCCGGTTATTTATCCAAAGACTGTCGAAAACAGGGAATTCATTTGCTTTGTAAAAACCTGCATCAAGAACCGCAATCTGTAATCCTTC
>JAFGGF010000348.1 GCA_016930735.1 Prolixibacteraceae bacterium | reverse complement strand
TATTTAAACTTCAGATACTTAAATATAATCAAAACCTTGCTTTCTTACAATAAATATTTTGAGTTTCTTACATCGAACTCACGTTAATTATCATTATTCCCAAACCCCACTGACTTTGGTCTGGCAAAATTCGCATTTCTCATCTTTCAAATGGTTACTTAATATTGTGTAACCTTTTCTTTCAATTACTGCTTTTCCGCAATTCGGGCAATAGGTGTTTTCAGAGTTTGTGCCGGGTACATTCCCAATATAAACATGTTTTAATCCTTCGGCAAGGGCAATTTCACGGGCCGATTTTAAAACGGTTACCGGAGTAGGAGGCAATTGAGTAAGCTTATAAAGCGGCTGGAACCTGCTGAAATGGAGTGGATTTTTTTCAAAACCATTACTGGCCAGCCAGCCGCACATTTTTTTTATCATATCAAGGTCATCGGTCCACGAAGGAACAACCAGGTTTGTTATTTCGAGCCAGACACCCTCATTTTTCATGGTTACCAATGTATCCAAAACAGGCTGGAGTTTCCCTGCATTTAATTTGAGGTAAATATCTTCGCTGAACGATTTTAAATCAACATTTGCCGAATCGATCACTTTACAAAGTTTTTCAAGCGGTTCTTTGTTTATATAGCCTGCAGTGACCATCACATTTTTAATACCCGCCTGTTGTGCTAGTGTTGCTGAGTCGAAAGTGTATTCATAAAAAGTTATGGGCTCGGAATAGGTATATGCAATCGATTCACAATTGTTTTCAATGCAGGATTCGATAAGTTTATCAGGAAGAAGGTCGTAATTTCGGGTTTCTTCAGGGCTTGTTTGTGAAATAGTCCAGTTCTGGCAATTCAGACAGGCAAGGTTACAACCTGCTGTTGCAATGGAATAAGCTTTTGTCCCGGGAAGAAAATGCAGCATTGGTTTTTTCTCAATCGGATCGATGTGGACAGCACATGGATTGCCGTAAGCAATGCTGTAAAGCTTTCCGTCTTTGCTAACCCGGTTTCTGCAATCACCCGATTCTCCTTCCTTGATGTCGCATTCATTCGGGCAGATCAGGCACCGGATCCCTTTTGGGGTTGTAGTATAAAACAATGCTTCTTTTGTCCATTTTTTCCCCACCTTTAATGTTGCAGGCTCCGATGCATGCGAAATCAAAGGATTTGAAAAACAGGCTAATCCTCCTGCCCCGAATAATGTTGTTTTAAGAAACTGCCGTTTATCCATTTCCGGAAGTTTTATTTCAAAATTAGAAAAAAGAAAACTGAACCCCAACCGGAATCAGGGAACAAATTTATTACGTACAGAAAAAGCCATTATTGCACTAAAAATATTTAATCCGGAAATAATAAGGCAGGTGTTAACAATTCCTGTCAGTGGAAGTAAAACAATTGCGCTGATAAATGCTCCGAAAGCCGAACCAGCCAGGTCGGTGCTGTAATTCAAACCTGAGGTTTCATTTACAGGCAATGGTTGAATTTCAGATGCCAGGTAAAACTCAAATCCAATTGAAAACGAAAGGATAAAAGTCAGTATAAAAAAAAGTCCCTGAGTCAGAATTCCAATGTTGTTTAGCCGGCTGATTAACATGACTGTTGCCGGAATTACTAATGCAAAAAGGGCAATTGCTGATTGTAACAGGTAGTATAATTTTATGTTTCTGGCAGATTGTATTTTTGGTCCGGCATAACTTCCGGCTGCCAACCCTCCCATAAAAACTGAAAAGAACAAAGCCACAGCAATGTACAGGCTTCCAAAAAAGACCTGGTAAGCCAGCATCAGGACTATTTCGAGCGATGCTGCTGAAAAACCCCCGGTATAAAGCCCGATTGAAATTTTATTTAACCTGAAGAAAAAAAACAGGAATCCTATTATTGGTATTATCGCAAACAATAGATAACTGGCTCCAAAACGGCTTAGCCAGTGGTTGATCTGCGCAAGGAACATTACCGGGTAAAAATCGTGGTTTACCTGCCCTCCCTTTGAAAATTCCGAGGTCAGCAGGCGGCTTCTTTGATCGATCAGAAAGTCATCAAAATAATATGAATTAACATATTCATTATTAATACCTTTTGAATCAATCTTTTCAGCAATTGTTGTTGTAAGTGTTTTATCAGTTGCCAGGAAAAAATTCTTTTCACCCTGTAAAACCAAAACTTCCTTAAAATGATTTTTAAGGGTATTGTATAAGGAAGCATTTACATTCAGGACATTTTCTTCGGTATAGTTTGCTGTTGAAGGAAGCGATGTGCAAATTACACTTTCCGGAGTACAATGTTGTTTTATGCTTTTAACAAATTCTGTAGTATAAAAACGGTTAAAACCAAGTGTTGAAGGGGGAGGAAGATTAATCAGAATTACATCATACAGGTTTTTGTTTTTACGGAGAAATTTCCGGATATCAGACTTGAAAAAATGAACCGGAACAGAGGATTGATCAAATTCTGAAAATTTTTTCCAGTTGGCTACAATTTCCGGATTTATTTCGAGATAATCAATATTCTTTAAGTGGTATTTTTCTAATTCATTTACCATTCCGGCAACACCTCCGGACAGGAGAAGAATGTTTTCAGGATTTTTGTGCTGAACCATAACAAAGTGAACAGCTTCCTCATTTAACATGAGATTTTCTGTATAAAACTGAAGGGAATTGTTTTCATAAAAATTGTATTGCCCTGCCTGTTCTGCAACAATCAGGTTCCCGTAGGGAGTATTCTTGTTAAGGATAATTTGCTGGTTCGGGTACAGTATTTTTTTAACATTCTTGTACGGATTTAAAGAAAATATTGCTATGGGTAAAAGGAATCCAAGAACGATTAACAATATCTTTTCACCGGTATTTTTCTTATTCACTGTTGATGCCCAGGTAATTAAAATAAGTCCTGATATTAATCCGAAAACCTGAAAAGAATCAAGCAGGTTGCCTAGTATCAGGCTGAAAATTAAACCGCCAATCAGGCTTCCAAGCGATTCAAAGGCATATGACTTTCCGGTCAGGTTCCGCTCAAAGGCATTTGAGAATTTTACTGAAAAAAATGTAAACAGATATCCCGACAGGAAACAAACCGGGAAAAGCAATAGTATTGATCCTGTTATTGTAATTCCGATTCCTGTGATTGTTCCCGGGGGGAATAGCAAATATTTAAAATAATAAAGGATTGAAATTAAAATAATCGGCATAAAAGACAGCAGAGCAAGCATTTTAAAGCCTTGTTTTAATCCTGGATTTGCAGGCAGCCTTTTCCTCCCGGCATAAGCCCCAAGAGCTGTTAATAACATCCAGACCGACATAACAATTCCTATAACCAGTTCATTTCCTGATACAACACAAATGAATTCACGTATAAAAACTACCTGTGATATGATGGTTATAAAACCCAGTAAAAAAAGTAAGCCTCGGAATTTTATATCTTCATCTTTATCTGGCTGAAAATCAGTTTTAATCAGTTTTTTAGCTGCGGTTTTTTTGAAAATGCGTGTAAAATATCTGAGGTGCCAGACGATATGAAAAAATGCAATAAAAACCATGGCGATCCCAACAGAAACGTGCCACTTTAGCAATGTATCATATTTGGGAATAGTAAGTTTGTAATTTATTTTAATTACACTCAGGATTCCAATCAATCCTGAAATTAAAAATGCGATCAATAAAAGTGAATTCCAGAATTTTCGAAAGAAGACAGATGAAATCAATCCCCATTTGGAAAAAAGCCAGGTGAAAAAATAAACCATCAGGATTAATACAGAAACAGGTATGAATGGATAGGCCGTATTCATTTTAATGGGAAGAAATTTCTGATTCGTCAAACACCAGCGCTTCATAAGTATATAAGTCGGCATCTTTCCATCCATCATAACCAATCCCTGCCTTATCACGTGCACAATGACCTAAAAATTCATCCTTGTTCCACCCTGTTTCCCGGGCAACCTGTGGCAGATAAGTACCGCTCCTGTTGCCTTTTATTATGTAAATCCCGTGCTTTCCCAATTTAAATTCGTCAATGCCGGTTATTTTTTGAAGGGGCGTTAAAACTGAAATTTCAATTTCAATATCTTTCATTTCATTCAAAGAGACCGGACTAAATCGGGTATCATTGAATGCTGCTGCTATCGCCATTTCCTGTACTACTTTATATACTGGTTCAGTTGCCATAAACCTTCCAATGCACCCCCGCAATCTGCCATTTTTGTTTAGTGTAACAAATGCTCCGCATGGCATTTTAATATTTTCTGAAAAGCCTTTTGAGTTAACTTCAGGGATTTTGCTTTTTTTCAGATAGCTATCAATTGTATTTCTTGCTAGCTCCAGTAAAATTTTTTTATCTTCAGTTGAAAGAGAATATTTAGAGTCTTCTTTAATTTCTCCTGGCCTTGTAACCACAAAAGCATTATACCCGACAACCCTTTGTTTATCCCCGTAAGGCGAATCACCTGAATTGGAATATTTTACATGTTCAATCTGAATATCAGGCATTTCTGATGTGATATATAAAAGTGACAATATGGAACTCCAGCCACAGCAACTTGTTATTAATCCCGGAATTTTTTCTGATTCATTTTTTTCGAGCGCATCCATAAATTTATCGGGGGAGTTGGTTAAGATGGCATCACCTGTTAATTTATCCGCTTTAATCGCTCCTTCATAAGTTGGATAATGTGAAAAATCAGAACTGATTACAAACAGGTTCTGGTCAGTAAAATAGGGTTTCAGGGCTTTGGCAATTTTTGAGCAATCAGATTCCGATTGGGTTCCAATAATAATTGGTACGATTTTAAAAGGGTATTTTAAATGATATTGCAAATAAGGTAACTGGACTTCGAGGCTGTGTTCACGGTTATGCGCTTTTTCAGCATAACCAAAAATTGAGTTTTCAGTGATGAGTTTACCGGCAATCGGTGAGTCAACTTCCACATTTCCGAGAGGCGTGGAATAACTTCCCTGATAAAACACAGATGCTCCGTTCAGTAAAACATGATGGCTGGTCCCGATCAGGAAAATACATTCAAATTTTTTATCCGGGTCAATCTGAGCATAGGCAGAGGTGGCTGTTTCACCTGAAAAAACATAGCCGGCATGGGGGACAATTACAGCAGCAATATTTTTATAATTATCAGGATTTTGAGCACGGTTAAAAAAACTTTTAAGTTGTACTGTCAGTTCATTCGGATCGGCAGGGTAATACGAACCTGCAGCAACTGCTTCCCTGATTATTTCTTTTTCTTCATTGTCCTGTCCGGAACAATTGAAAGAAAAGATTAAGAACAGGAAAAAAATATTCCGCAAAAAATCGGATCTTTTCATGATAAACATGATGAAATTTTCAGTTAAAGTTATAAGATAAAAATGTAAAAAAGTGAATTGAAGCAAAGACTTTTAATGAAAATGCTAAGTAGATAATTATTCAAAAATGTCGGTCAGAGCAACAGCATCTTTATATCTGTGTACATTTCCATCCATGTCAAAAATTTCAAAAAGCACAACATAAATCCCTAATGAAAGTCTGTTCCCTGTTTCATCTTTCCCGTTCCAAATCAGTTCCCCTTCAGTTGCAAGGATTTCATTTTTGGCAAGTTGAAGGATAAACCTTCCTGCAGAGTCAAATATTTTACAATTACCGATGTAGCCTGGTTTATTAAAATAGTAGCTGACTATATATTCATCGTTGTAACCGTCAAGGTTGGGAGAAAAAACATCCGGCTCGAAGGTCACATTTGTTTCAGGATTTTTATCAGCCTGTGAATTTTCAAAGCCCGGAGTTGCAAAACCAGCATTGGCTGCTGCTGAATGCCAGTTTGCAGGATCATTTGTTTCAAAATCGAAAGAAACCCGTTCAAGAGAAACACCTTTAATATCGGAAAGGATAGGAGAATGTAATTTTTCAAAATAATAAAAATGGTCGATTTCTTCTAATTTAGTGTTAAAAAGGATCACAGTTCCGGCATCGTTGTAAATGGTTGGAAATTTTTCTGTTTCAATGATATTTTCTGTTACAGAAAAAGGGTAAGGATTTACAGTTTTTGCGGAATCTTTGGTACAAACCAGATATTCTGCAGGAGGAATAATTATCTCCTGCCCTGAAAGGCTTTTCAGTTGTAAAGTATCTTTCCCGTTGGAAAGCCATAAATGATCGAGGTAAAGATATTTTTCAGAATTGTTGTAAAGTTCAATAAAATCGGTACCGTCTTCAAAAGGATTTGATAAAACTTCATTTATTACCAAATCGCCTTTATAAGCAACTTCCCAAACAAAATTGAATGTGTTTTCAGTTAAAGGATTTCCGCACTCATCGGTTAAATTTAAAAGCTGGATTGAGTATTTTTTATTTTCAGAAAGAGAATTGGAAAGCCACAGAAAGATGTTGTTATCTGACTGTATTTCAATTGAATCAGGATTTCCAATCCCTTCGTTTACGAAAAAATTATCGTCCATTGAAATCTGCTCTGAATCCAGTCTTTCGCTGAATTTAAGTCTGAGGGATGAAGAATTAACAGCTTCTATTTCAGTTAAGTACGGTGATTCCAGATCCTGATTATTTTGCCTGACAGAATTTTCAAAGCCAGGGGTTCCACCAAGTGGATTTTCAGAAAACAACCAGTTTCCTGCCTGTCCGCAATGCCTGTTTGGGTCAATCCTTTCCAACGACCAGCCTCCGTCGGATTTTTCATTGTTATTGCCCCATTCATCAGAATATTGGATACAATCGATCAGAACTTCATTTTCTGAAAAAATTGAAAGTGTTGCCCCGCTGTTCCTTAGCGAGGGAAAACTTTTTACAGCCAGGGTTGCCCCAAAATTTGAAAGTGTATCATATGCTGAAGTCCGACAAAGAGTAATATATGCACCGGGGAGAATTATAAATTCATCCAGTTCTTTTGAGTCTTGATCAACAAGTATTTTTTTGTTTTTAAGTTGAATCGGGAATTCGGCGTTGTTGTACAGTTCGATGTATTCCGATTCCGGAAGCCCTTGCGGAGGATAAGGATCTGCCATTATTTCGTTAATTACCAGGTCATATTGGTGTATCGGTGGAAAATAGCTGAATTGAAACGTATCAATCCGGGTGAGGTTATCCGCTAAGTCATAAATGTTAAAGGCTACCAGAGTTATTTCAGGGAACATGGAAGGTTCGATTTCCAATGTAAAGTTATTATCTGCACCGAAAACAGAAAAAATTTGTAATTCCCCGTAATGCGAAAAAAGTTGAAAATTGTTTTGGTTTAATGGCTCTTTGACTGGTTCGTTAAAAAAGATATTCAGTGTATCAGCACTTTGAACTTTTACATCGGCTATAAATGGTGGGAAAGTATCACCTTTATCACCAGTTATAATAATTTCATCCAGGGTAACTTTATCTGATGAATACTGATTTGCCATCACAACCACAATTTGAAGCGAATCTCCTCCAAGCCCTGTTTGTTTGGCAATTGCTGTTCCCCAGTTTCCTAAATTGGTGCCGTTTTCTTCAAATTCAATTTTTTCATTGTTATTTATTCTGTAATAGGCTTTTAAATACTTGGTAGAAATATTTGCTCCACTTCCGGTTTCATAAGCAGTCAGATGAACCGACACGTTACAGAATTTTTTAATATCGATCCATTCCGACAACCAGGTAATTTCATCTTCAACATCGCGTACTTCAAAACGCCCGCCACCGGTTGAAACTGTTTTGGCATAGTCATCCGGCGATGCAAGTAAAACTGAACCATATTCCAGATACCAGCTTTCAATTCCTGATAAATCGATATGGATTGTTGTCCCGTCTTCATCACCCCAGATTCCTTTTTCAGGTGTTGAAAAATTTTCATACCAGATTTGTTCAGCATGTACCGGGGATGCGGATATAAAAAAAATGATTGTTAAGATATTTCGAATATTGTAAATCACCACATTTACAATTAACAACAAAACATTAACTTTGAAATCGGTTTTAACAATTATGCAAGTTACAAAATAATTTAAGATGAAAGTAGCAATTGTTGGTGTAAGCGGAGCTGTAGGGCAGGAATTTCTGCGCGTACTTGCCGAAAGGAATTTTCCTCTGGATGAATTGGTATTGTTTGGTTCTTCACGCAGTGCAGGCAAAGAATATAAATTTAAAGGGAAAAAACTTGTTGTTAAGGAATTAAAACATAATGATGATTTTAAGGGAATTGACATTGCATTAACTTCAGCAGGAGCAGGCACTTCAAAGGAGTTTGCACCAACAATTACAAAGCACGGTGCAATAATGATCGATAATTCGAGTGCATTCCGTTTTGAAGATGATGTGCCGCTGGTAGTACCTGAAGTAAATGCTTCAGATGCCAAAAACCGCCCGTGGAATATTATTGCAAATCCGAATTGTTCTACCATTCAAATGGTTGTGGCCTTAAAACCGGTACAAAAGTTATCACCTATAAAAAAGATACATGTTGCAACCTACCAGGCCGCCAGTGGTGCCGGTGCTGCTGCATTGGAAGAACTTGAAACCCAGATTAAACAAATTGCAGAAGGAAAAAGAGTAACAGTCGATAAATTTGCTTACCAGTTGGCCATGAATGTAATTCCACACATCGATGTTTTCCTGGAAAATGGTTACACCAAGGAAGAAATGAAAATGGTTTGGGAAACACAGAAAATTATGCATGCCGATATTCAGGTCAGTGCAACGTGCGTCAGGGTTCCGGTAGCCCGTTCTCATTCCGAAGCAATCTGGGTGGAAACCGAGCAACCTTTGGATATTGAAGAAGTCAGGGAAGCATTTAAAAATGCGAATGGAATTGTTCTTCTGGATAAACCTGCTGAGAAAGTATACCCGATGCCTCTTTTTGTAGCAGAAAAAGACGAAGTTTATGTTGGCAGGCTGAGGAAAGATATTGCGAATGAATGTGGTATAACTTTCTGGTGTGTTGGCGACCAGATTAAAAAAGGAGCTGCATTAAATGCTGTCCAGATTGCTGAATACCTGATAAAAGAAGGTGAAGTTTAAGCTAAATCAACATAGGTTGAATACCTGGGCAACCGGGTTTTTTATTCTTCAATCCACGACTCATCATATAAGAAATCATTATAAGGAAACCGCTGAATGTGTATCTTTTTGACTTCTTTATAAACAAGTGATTTAAACGATTCGATATTTTCCTTATGTACTGCTGAAATAAAAATTGAAGGTGTGCTTTTTTTAGCCATCCACGATTCCTGCCATTCTTCGAGGCTTATGTTTTCGCGGGTTCTGGGAGTCAGGTCGTCTTCGTCTTTTTCAACAAAAGTAAAAGCATCTATTTTATTGAAGACAAAAATGGTTGGCTTATCTGAGGCTTCAATTTCTTTTAGTGTATTTGAAACAATATCAATTTGATCTTCGAAACCCGGATGTGAGATGTCGATAACATGCAATAAAATGTCTGATTCACGCACCTCATCTAAAGTTGATTTAAATGATTCAACCAAACCATGTGGCAATTTACGGATAAAACCAACGGTATCGGCTAACAGCAAAGGAAGGTTGCCGATCACAATTTTCCTGACAGTGGTGTCAAGTGTGGCAAAAAGCTTATTTTCGGCAAACACATCAGATTTGCTCAGCATGTTCATAATTGTTGATTTGCCAACATTTGTATAACCAACCAAAGCAACACGAACAAGTTTTCCCCTGTTTTTTCTTTGTGTAGCTTTTTGTTTATCAATTTTTTCAAGCTGGATTTTTAACCTTGCAATTTTATCCAGGATTATCCTTCGGTCAGTTTCAATCTGGGTTTCACCCGGCCCCCTCAATCCGATACCCCCTCTTTGCCTTTCAAGGTGAGTCCACATCCGTGTCAGCCTTGGGAGCAGGTATTGGTATTGAGCCAGTTCAACCTGTGTTTTTGCGTGAGCGGTTTTTGCTCTTTTTGCAAAAATATCAAGGATAAGGTTGGTGCGGTCAAGAACCTTGCAGTTTAATTCTTTTTCAATATTTCTGAGTTGCGTTGGTGTAAGTTCATCATCAAAAATAATGGTATCGGCTTCTTTAACTTTGATGTATGCATTAATTTCTTCAAGTTTACCGGGGCCAACAAAGGTTACTGAATTAGCCATTTCAAGTTTTTGAGTAAACTTTTTCAGAACGGTAGCACCTGCAGTATCTGCAAGAAATGCAAGTTCTTCAAGGTATTCAAAAGCCTGATTTTCATCCTGATCCTTATAAATTAAACCGACCAGAACAACTTTTTCCAAAACCGGAGCGGTATCAATCATTTCTCCCATAAACACAAAAAAACTCCTGACCCGATAAGGACCAGGAGCGTAAAAATATTTTTCTGTATTTTACTGTAACACAAAATTTATCGGGACAGTGTAGGAAACCCTTACAGGTTTTCCACGTTGTTTCCCTGGTTTCCACTTAGGAAGTGCATTTACAACCCTTAGTGCTTCTTTATCGAGCGACGGGTCAACTCCCCTTGCAACTGTGGCGTTGGAAATACCGCCATCGGTATCAACAACAAAAGTTACATATACTTTCCCCTGGATCCCGTTTTCCTGAGCAATTACAGGGTATTTAATCGAATTGGAAATGTATTTTCTAAGTGCAAGTTCTCCTCCCGGAAATTCCGGCATTTCTTCCACAATAAAAAATACTTTTGCTTCTTCTTCTTCTTCTTCTTCTTCAGTCTGAATAATCGGAGCTACATCAATGATTGTTTCATCATCGGCTTCTGTATCTTCGATATCAAGCTCTTCGTCAATTTCTACGTCATCGTCAACAATGTTTAATACTTCAACAACTTTTGGAGGTGGTGGCGGCGGCGGTGGTTTTACTTCTTCCTGACGGGTAATCGGAATAATTTCCTCTTCCACTTCCTGGGTCTGAATCTCACCAAGTGAGTTTGCTGCCGACGGTTTTGTAGTCCATTCAAATGCAAGCAAAATAATTCCCAGGGAAACCACCAATCCTAACATAAGGAATACATTCCTTTTGTTCTCAAGATCAGCTTTTGTTGATTTTTTAGGCTCCATTTCAATTATTTATTTGTTTATTCAATTTTAATTCTCCAAAAACGGGCTTTAAAGATAAAAATAATCTTCAAATGCAACAAAAAAAATAATTAAAAGACTGTATTAAAAATGATTCCGAAAATTAATGGCGCTTATCGTAATTCAAAATTCTGTCCAAGGTATACCCTTCTGACATCCGGGTCGTTTGCAAGATCTTCGGCACTGCCTGATTTCATAAGGGAACCTTCAAAAAGCAGATAAGAGCGGTCGGTTATTGATAAGGTTTCATGGACATTATGGTCGGTAATTAAAACTCCGATATTTTTTTCTTTTAGCTGCGATACAATTTCCTGGATATCTTCGACGGCAATGGGGTCGACGCCGGCAAAGGGTTCGTCAAGTAAGATAAATTTCGGATCGATAGCCAATGCCCTGGCAATTTCTGTACGGCGCCTTTCACCTCCTGATAATTGAAATCCCTTACTTTTACGGATATGTTGAAGGCCGAATTCTTCGATTAGAGATTCCATTCTTTCTTTTTGATATTCTTTTGTGTAACTGGTCATTTCCAGTACCGCTTTTAAATTATCCTCAATTGATAATTTTCTGAAAACCGATGCTTCCTGGGAAAGGTAACCAATACCTTTTTTTGCACGCTTATATACGGGGAGCCTGGTAATATCTTCCTCTTCGAGGTAAATTTTTCCTGAGAAAGGCTTTATTAATCCAACGATCATATAAAATGAAGTTGTTTTTCCTGCGCCGTTGGGGCCAAGTAATCCAACAATTTCTCCCTGATTTACATGGAAAGTAACATCTTTAACAACGGTCCGTCTGCCATATTTTTTTACAATATTTTCTGCCCGAAGAATCATGTTTGCAAATAACGGAATTTTGTGGCTACATTATAAATTATCTAACTCTTTTTCACGTTTTTTAACGACTCTTCGCGAAATAAGTATTCCTATTTCATATAAAAAAATCAACGGGAGGCATACCATTATCTGGCTGAAAATATCAGGAGGTGTGATGATTGCCGATAAAAGCAGCATAACTACATAAGCATGCCGCCGGTAAGTTTTCATAAACTGAGGGGTCAGTATTCCGACCTTACTAAGGAAATATGAAAAGACCGGGAGCAGGAAAACGACTCCTGAAGCAAAAGAAATGGATGTTAATGTACTGATGTACGACCTTGTATTGATTTGGTTTATAACTTCATCACTGATACTGTACGAACCCAGGAAATGGATTGAAAGCGGGACAATAAGATAATACCCGAAAAGGACACCTGTTAAAAAAAGGACTGATGTGTAAAAGACAGCACCATTCGCATATTTTTTTTCTTTTTCGTAAAGCGCGGGCCTTATAAAACGCCAGAATTCATTAATAACAAAAGGAGACGCAATTATTAACCCTGCAATTATTGAAACAGTTATATGGATCATAAACTGGTCGGCCATTTTTATGGCGATCAGGTTTAAATGCCCCTGATTGATTTTTATGGATTCAGACCCGATTAAATCTCCCAGTTTAACAAACATCCGGTTTGTCCAGAAATCAGGGCTTTTGGGTTTCAGAATAACTGAATTGAAAATAAAATCTTTCAGGATGAAAGCCACAACTGCAAAAACAACAACAGCGAGTACGGACCTTATTATATGCCACCTCAATTCTTCCAGGTGCTCCAGGAAGGACATTTCAGCCTGTAGTCCCTTTTTTTTATTTCCCTTTTTTGTTGAGGTTGTTTCTTTATTTGAAGTATCGTTCATTAAAAATGAATTGCATGGTTTATTTAAAAAACTCCACAAATATAAATACTTCTAAACACTAAACATTTGAAGAAATAGTTTTTATTGTATTTTTAATGATGCAATTCGTTTGTCATTTCACTTACTTTTAATAAATTAGAATTGTATTTAGCAAATTTGTTTGGAATAACTTTTTATGTATAAGGATAATACATTAACAGAACACCTGCAGAAATATTTTGGGTTCGACAGGTTTAAGGGTCAGCAGGAGGAAGCTATCAGAAGTGTTCTGAAAGGTGATAATACTTTTGTCCTGATGCCAACGGGAGGAGGTAAGTCATTGATTTATCAGTTACCTGCCCTATTGATGAAAGGAACCGCTATTATTATATCACCACTGATTGCATTAATGAAAAACCAGGTAGACTCCATACGGGGATTTCAGACCGAAGATCATGTTGCTCATTTTTTAAATTCATCGTTATCAAAAACGGCAATTCAGGAAGTGAAAGATGATGTCCTGACCGAAAAAACAAAACTTTTATACGTTGCACCTGAGTCATTAACCAAAGAAGACAATATAGAATTCCTTAAAAAAATTAATGTTTCTTTTTATGCCATCGACGAGGCACATTGTATTTCGGAATGGGGGCACGATTTCAGGCCTGAATACAGGCGGATCAGACCCATTATAAATGAAATAGGCGAATCTCCTATAATAGCTCTTACTGCAACAGCTACCGCTAAAGTCCAGCATGATATCCAGAAAAACCTGGGAATATTAAATGCAAATATTTTTAAAGCATCATTTAACCGGGCAAACTTGTATTACGAAGTCAGGCCCAAAGTCAAGCCGGAGGCACAGATAATCAGGTTTATCAACCAGAATCAGGGTAAATCAGGGATAATTTATTGTTTAAGCAGGAAAAAAGTAGAAGAACTGGCAGAAGTTCTTAAAGTTAACGGGATTAAAGCACTGGCCTATCATGCAGGAATGGATGCTGCAACGCGATCGGCAAACCAGGATGCTTTTTTAATGGAAGATGTTGACATTATTGTAGCAACAATAGCTTTCGGAATGGGAATTGACAAACCCGACGTCAGGTTTGTAATTCATTATGATATACCAAAAAGTCTTGAAGGATATTATCAGGAAACAGGACGATCAGGTCGTGACGGAGGAGAAGGGAAGTGTATTACTTTTTACAGTTATAAAGACATACAGAAACTTGAAAAATTTATGCACGGGAAACCGGTTGCGGAACAGGAGATCGGGAAACAACTCCTGCTCGATACCGTTTCTTATGCCGAATCGGCAATTTGCCGGAGAATAATCCTTTTACATTATTTTGGCGAAACTTATGCAGAAGAAAACTGTGGCAACTGCGACAATTGCCTGAATCCAAAAGAACAGATTGAAGCAACAGATGAATTACTGACTGGATTAAATGCCATTAACGAGGTAAAAGGAAAATATAAGGCTGAGCATATTACCGATATACTGGTAGGGAAAAAAACTGCTGCGGTAAAGTCTTTTAAACATTATGAACTGGAATCGTTTGGAACCGGAGCAGATCAGGACGAAAAGTTCTGGAGTGCTGTGTTCAGGCAGGCAATGATTGCCGGTTATATTAATAAGGAAATTGAAAATTACGGATTATTAAAAGTAACAGAAAAGGGGGATGCTTTTCTTGAAAATCCAGATACATTTATGTTGGTGAGGAACCACAATTACGATGATGATGATTCTGATTCAATAACAGGAGGGGCGCCAACAGGAGCTACAGGAGGTGACCCGGAATTATTTGCCATGCTAAAAGATCTGAGGAAAAGAAAAGCTCAGAAACTGAATTTGCCACCTTTTGTGATTTTCCAGGATCCTTCACTTGCCGATATGTCGCTCCAGTATCCGATTGACCTTGAAGAGCTGCAGAAAATACAGGGTGTTGGACAAGGCAAGGCAAAAAGGTATGGGAAAGATTTTGTGGAACTGATTAAAAAATACGTTGAGGAAAATGAAATTGAACGGCCGCAGGATTTAGTAGTCCGTTCAGTAGCAAATAAATCAAAATTAAAGGTTTTTATTATTCAAAGTATTGACCGGAAAATTGCTTTTGAAGATATTGCCGATTCCCAGGGAATAGAAGTTAAAGATATTTTAACCGAAGTTGAAGCCATAGTAAATTCAGGCACACGTTTAAATATCGATTACTATATAAATGATGTCCTCGATGAAGATCATCAGGATGAAATTTTTGAATATTTCAGGGAAGCAAAAAACGATTCTTTGGAAGACGCGTTGGAAGAACTCGGGGAGGATGAATATTCGGAAGATGATATCCGGTTGATGAGGATCAAATTCATTTCAGATTTGGGAAATTAATCGTTTTATTTCAGCAACAAAATTTTAATACTTTTTATCCATCCAAATAAAAGGTTATTTTTGCCGAAAATTTTAGTATTATGACAATAGCTGTGGAAAAAAAATCAGATTACAAAGTAGCAGATATTAATCTGGCTGAATTCGGAAGAAAAGAAATTGAGATTGCAGAAAAGGAAATGCCCGGTCTGATGTCGATCAGGCAAAAGTTTGGAAAAGAAAAACCACTAAAGGGTGCCCGGATTATGGGGAGCCTTCATATGACTATTCAGACAGCCGTTTTAATTGAAACCTTAAAAGAGCTTGGAGCCGATGTCCGTTGGGCAAGTTGCAATATTTTTTCAACACAGGACCATGCAGCCGCAGCTATTGCCAAAACCGGAGTTCCTGTATTTGCATGGAAAGGTGAAACACTTAAAGAATACTGGTGGTGCACTCAAAAAGCCCTTGATTTTGGAAACGGGCTGGGTCCGAATTTAATTGTTGATGACGGGGGTGATGCAACTTTAATGGTTCATCGTGGATTTGCAGCCGAAAAAAACCCGTCGATTCTTGATGAGCCGGCAGGAGGTGAAGATGAAGCAGAATTGAATAAAGCTTTAAAGGAAATTCTGGAAATCGATCCGGGAAGATGGCACAGTGTGGCTAAAGAGATCAAAGGTGTTTCAGAAGAAACAACAACCGGGGTTCACCGTTTGTATCAGATGAAAGAAGAGGGAGAATTACTGTTCCCGGCAATCAATGTAAATGATTCAGTTACAAAATCAAAATTTGACAATCTTTACGGTTGCCGCGAATCGCTTGCCGACGGGATCAAACGTGCTACTGATGTAATGATCGCTGGGAAGGTGGTAGTAGTTGCCGGTTATGGCGATGTAGGCAAAGGTTGTGCAAAATCGATGAGGGGTTATGGTGCCAGGGTTATTGTTACCGAAATTGACCCTATTTGCGCATTACAGGCTGCCATGGAAGGTTTTGAAGTTAAAACCATGGAAGATGCTTTGGATGAAGGGAATATTTTTGTGACAACCACCGGTAATAAAGACGTGATTACAGGAGAGCACATGGAACAGATGAAGGATCAGTCGATAGTTTGCAACATTGGCCATTTTGATAATGAAATTCAGGTTGCCCGGCTCGAAAAATGGAAAGGAATTGAAAAATTAAATATAAAACCTCAGGTTGATAAATACACATATCCCGACGGGCATAGTATTTACCTCCTGGCTGAAGGCAGGCTGGTTAACCTGGGTTGTGCCACAGGGCATCCATCTTTTGTAATGAGCAATTCATTTACAAATCAGTCGCTGGCTCAGATCGACCTATGGCAAAACAACTACGAAATAGGGGTTTACAGATTGTCGAAAAAGCTTGATGAAGAAGTGGCAAGGCTGCATCTGGAACAATTGGGTGTAAAACTTACCAGGCTGAGCGACGATCAGGCTAAATACCTTGGAGTTTCCAAAGAAGGACCATTCAAGCCTGAACACTACAGGTATTAAAATATACTGATTTATAACCCCATTTCCTGAAACATCCGTTTGTTTTGCAAATGGAATTGTTGCTGATATTCTGTTGGGGTAAATTTTGTAAGCCTTCGGAAAGTACGGTTGAAGTTCGATAAATTATTAAAACCGCATTCAAAACAGATTTGCGATACAGTGAGATTTCCTTCTATCAGAAGTTTACAGGCGTATCCGATTCTCATGTCGTTCAGGTATTCCGACAGTGACTTTCCTGATTTTTCTTTAAAAAAACGGCAAAATGCTGATGGGTGGTAACCTGCCAGATCTGAAACCTTTTCCAACGTAATTTTTTCGCGGTAATGGAAATTAAGGAAATTAATAACCTTATCAAGGCGGTCGTTTGAGTATCCATTCATTTCCAGCGGGAATGCTTCGCTTCCCAGAACATCGTAAGAATCAGTTGACGCCAGTTCGTTTAATATCTGAAGCATCAGGATAATCCTTTCAAATCCTGAAACTTCGAGCATCCTGCGAAGCATTTTATCCATTTTTTTCACCACTGGCTCAAGGAACCTGATCCCACGGGTCGATAAACTAAGGAGTTTTTTTATATGGAAAAATTCAGGATAGTTGTTTAATGCATTGATAAAAAAATCGGAATGAAACTGAATAATTATGGCGTTAACACTTAATTCAGGCCTGCCTTTGTAAAAATCTTCATCGCTTTTCCAGAAATGGGGCATGTTGCATCCAATGAGTACCAAATCGCCTGGCCCGAATTTTTCTATATTGTCGCCGACATAGCGGGTACCATAACTTTTAATTACATAGGTTAATTCGAATTCACTGTGCGAATGCCATGGATATGTAAAATAAGGAGTATCCCTCCATTTAACTTTAATAGTTGACCTGCCCGGAAAATCGATATGTTCATGCATTAATTTCATAATCATGATTATCTTTTAAAACGAAAAATCAATTGTCAGAATAAGTATTATTTTAAACTACAGTTACCTGGTTCAGCACTAATATACAAAAATGTTAATAAAGTACAAATACCAGTTAAAAAACAACTGTCCCGGTTTTATCTATTTACCTAATTTTGTTTGTAAACCTGACTGAATTATGACTAACGAACAGTGGACATTGTTAACCTCAACTGTGAACGGAATTATTCCTGAAAAGCCGGTAACTGGTTTTATTATCGACAGTCCCTGGCTTCCGGGATGGGCAGGCGTATCAAATCTGAGTTTTTATTCTTCCGAAGAAATTTGGTTCCAGGTTAATAAAAAGGCAATCGAAACATTTCCCGATATCATTTTTTTGCCAGGATTTTGGTCTGAGTTTGGCATGTGTACCGAACCATCTGCTTTTGGAGCAAAACTTGTCTGGAATGAATATAACCTTCCGCACGCAGATAAAATAATCAGTGATATTTCGGAAACAGATAAAATATTCAATCCAAATCCCAAAACAGACGGGTTATTACCCTTTGTATTAAACAGGCTGCAGAATTATCAGAGACCCATTCAGGATATGGGGCATGAAATAAAATTTGCAATTGCCCGTGGTCCCCTTAATATCGCTTCTTTCCTGATGGGGACAACAGAATTTATGATGAGTTTGATGATGGATCCGGATGCCAGCCACAAATTACTGGAAAAAATAACTCAGTTTTCCATAAACTGGATTGAGCTTCAGAAGGAAACATTCCCTTCAATTGAAGGGATTCTGATCCTTGATGATATTGTAGGATTTATCGGAGACGATGAATGTAAAGAATTTGCTGTACCTTATATAAAGAGGATTTTTAACTCTTTCGATTCTAAATTGAATTTCTTCCATAACGATGCGCAGGGATTAATCAGTACACCGTATTTAAAAGATATGGGTGTGAATTTGTTCAATTTTAGTTTTGAACATTCAATGAAACAAATCCGGAAATTGGCCGGACCTGAAGTAACATTGATAGGTAATTTGCCACCACGCGATATTCTTGCTGCAGGCACACCCGAAAAAGTCAGGGAAGAAACGAAAAAAATGATTCAGGAATTTGGTGATAAAAGTCGGACAATTTGGTCATGTGGGGGAGGTATGCCGCCTGATGTTTCAACTGAAAATATTGTAGCATTTAAGGAAACAATCGATGAATTTGTTCCTTTGATTTGATC